>CALXFL010000005.1 GCA_944387515.1 uncultured Clostridia bacterium | reverse complement strand
TATTGCAGCCATCCGGTGCTCAATGCAGTTATTGCTTATTATGCCCAGCTGGCGCTGGAAAAGGAGATAGACTTTTCTGCACAGGTGAGTGTTTCGGAGGAGATTTCGGTGGAGGATGCAGACCTGGCTGTGCTTTTTGGAAATTTGCTGGAAAATGCCTGTGAGGCCTGTCTGGTATTGCCGCCCGAAAAACGGTTTATCCGTTTGCAGGCCAATCAGTCTGGTCGGGAGCTCACCTTTGTAGTGGACAACTCTTTCTCTAAGATTATAGAACAGAAAGCCAGCAGGCTCTTTTCTGCCCGGAAGAAGGGAGAAGGAATTGGGCTGGAATCAGTAAGACATATTGTCGAGCGATATGGGGGGCTGTTGGAGGTTCAGCAGAAGGATGAGGTCTTTTATGTCACCGGATTGCTTCGGTGGTGAAGAAGAACTCTGTAAAACCATGGATTTTGTAGAGATGACTTGAAAAAAACTGAGATTTTTCTATGAAATTGTGCTATAATGAAACTGAAACCATCTGGCAGCTTCAATCATACTGCCAGAGAAAGAAAGGACGTGCGCTCATGAAAAAGCCCAACGTGATTCTTCTGCTGGCAGACGACCTGGGATATGGAGATCTGTCCTGCTATGGCGGCGTCGGGGTATCCACCCCCCATATTGACGCGTTGCTGGAGCATGGTATCCAGTTTGCAGATGGCTACTCTACTTCGGCTGTCTGCACCCCGGCCCGGTACAGCATTCTTACCGGTGAGTATCCCTTCCGCAATCCCAATACCCGGATTCTGCCTGGTAATGCCCCCTGCATCATTGCCAAGGAAAAGGGAACTCTGCCCAAGATCTTCCAGAAAGCAGGTTACCGCACTGCGGCAATCGGCAAATGGCATCTGGGTCTTGGCAATAACGACATTGACTGGAATCGGGAGATCAGCCATACACCCAATGACGTAGGCTTTGATTATTCTTACATCTTCCCGGCTACCAATGACCGGGTGCCCTGTGTCTATTTGAAGAACCGCCTGGTGGAGAACCTGGATCCCAATGATCCCATTGAGGTTTCCTATGCCGCCGAGTGTCCCTTTGATGACATTCCCACTTCTGTCCGCAATCCCGAAATGCTGCGGATGGTTCACTCTCACGGTCATGACAACAGCATCGTCAACGGCGTGGGCCGGATCGGCTTCATGCGGGGCGGCGCCAAGGCTGTCTGGAAGGACGAGGATCTTTCGGAGCAGTTCCTGTCCGAAGCCAAAAAGTTCATCGCTGAAAACAAAGAGCAGCCTTTCTTCATGTACTATGCCCTTCATCAGCCCCATGTGCCCCGGGTACCCAATCCCAAATTTGTAGGCGCCAGCGGTCTCGGTCCCAGAGGCGATGTCATCGCCGAGATGGATGACTGCATTGGTCAGCTGACCGCTTATCTGGAGGAGCAGGGCCTGCTGGAGGACACCATTCTCATCTTCTCCAGCGACAATGGTCCGGTGCTGGATGACGGTTATCTGGACAATGCTGAACTCTGCAACCGCAAGATGCAGCACAAGCCTGCTGGTCCTCTCCGTGGCGGCAAGTACAGCAAGTTTGAAGGCGGTGCCAGAATTCCGCTGATTCTCTCCTGGAAATCTCACCTGAAACCCACTGTTTCCCATGCACTGGTAAGCCAGGTAGACTTTGCGGCTTCCTTTGCTGCTATGCTGGGCGTGGATCTGGAAGATTGGGCACCGGACAGCCGGAATGTAATGGATGCTTTCCTGGGTGAAACCATGGAAGGACGGGGCGAGATCTTTGCTGAATCTGTCAGCAAGGGATACTTCCTGCGCCAGGGCAAATGGACCTATATGCAGCCCTCTGATGGACCGGCCCGCAATTACCACACCAACACCGAGCTGGGGAACTCCCATGATCCGCAGCTTTACAACATGGCATACGATCAGGGACAGCGGGAGAACGTTGCCCAGCTGCATCCCGATCTGGTGGAACAGATGGATGCCCGCATCGAGGAAATCCTCGCCAGCACCCATACCAGATAACAAAAACAAAACCCGTGAGGATTTCCCCACGGGTTTTGCTGCTTTTTGAATCCGATTATTTGCTCCAGGGATTGGGGGTGAAATCGCCGCCCCGGCACCACTTGAGATACTGAAGGGAATGAAGCTGGGCGGTCATCTCCCAGTCTCCCTGATAAACGGGATCGTGGTAGCCTTCCACGCAGATATTGCCTTCATAGCCCTTCTGGTGCAGGATGGAGAAGACATTGCGCCAGTCGGTATCGCCGAAGCCGGGCGTCCGCTGGGGAGCAAAGTCCACTGCGCCGAAGACGCCCAGACGCCGGACCTCTTCCATATCGATGGAAGCATCCTTGCCATGAAGATGGTAGATCTTGTGGGCCCACTGCTTCAGCTGGGGAAGGGGATCGATCAGCTGGATCATCTGGTGGCCGGGTTCCCATTCCAGGCCCAGTGCATCGCTGGGAACGGCGTCAAACATCATCTCCCAGGCTTTGGGATTGAAACCAATGTTGCAGGTGACATGGCGCCAGTTTCCCCCCATCGGGCAGTTTTCGATCACCAGCCGGACGCCGTTCGCCTCGGCACGGCGAGCCAGCTCGCCGAAAACCTCCTTGAAGCGGGGCATGGAGTCTTCCACAGACTGTCCTTCCAGACCGCCGGCAAAGGTGGAGACCATGTCGGTGCCGAAGAGGTGGGCAGAATCAATGAAATGCTCCAGAGTCTTCTGATGGTCTTCATACTGAAGAGCGTTGCAGTAAAAACCAATGGAGGCCACGTAGACACCGGTACCGTCCAGCAGCTCCTTGACTTTGGGAGCCAGCTCGGTGATTTCAATGCCATCGGTGCTCATATGAAAGTTGAGGGCCACACATTCAAAGCCCGCCTTTGCCATATGGGGAATCCAGTCCAGGGCCCGGGGGCCAGGAATACAGGTGCCGATGTCGATTTGCTTCATCATGATGATACTTCCTTTCTTATATCCCACACTGCGTTGCAGTGGTTATAGCTGGATTTCCTCGCCAGGCTGGAGAATCACCCGGCCTGGCGCCTGGAATGCCTCCGCCATGCTGGCATCAAAGAGTGCGCCCGGTTTCATATGCACCGGAATGACATGGGCTGCGCCAATCAGTTCAGCACAGCGGGCAGCTTCCTCCGGTCCCATATTGTAGACACCGTCAATGGGGAGCAGTGCCCAGTCCAGTTTGATGGACGCCAGTGTGGGCATCTGATCGGTTTCGGAGGTGTCGCCGGCAAAATAGACGGTCTTGCCGTCTACAGTGAGAATGTATCCCACGGAGGAATCGGGGTGATGGTTTTTGTTGTAGGCCGCCACAGCCTTTGCCCGGACAGCGCCGATGACGAAATCATTATAGCGGCCGCCCTTCAGTGCTTCCTGCTCGGTGATGATGACACAGCCCGGAGCGTGAGGCATCTTATCGGTTTCGTTGTGATCATGATGCTGATGGGTGACAAAGATGATGTTGGCAGGCAGATCATATCCTTCGCCTGCATAGGGATCCAGATAGATGACAGTGCCACTGTCGGTGACAATGCGGCAGCTGCCGTGACCCTGATAGAGAAGTGTAGCCATAGATGCTCCTTTCTGACAGATGAAAGAAATTTTTGATGACTTTATTTTATCCCAAACAGGCTGGAAAATAAAGGTGAATTTTATGAACAGACAAAAAAGCCCTTCGTTCTTTTATAAAACAAACAAAAATCCGGTATGTTCCAGGGCATTCCCGACAAAGCTCACAGAAGGAGAGGGGCTGTTCCAGAAATCCGCTCTTTTCTGAAAAACCTCATGAAGTGATGGAAAAAAGAGCGCTTTCAGATGATTTTCGGACAAGTTTCATAAAGAAAAATTTTTGTAAGGAAAAAGAAAAAAATTTGCCGAGCGAAAGGAAAAATTTTGCCCAAACCCCTTGACAAAAGGAGACAGGTGTTCTATAATTGTAAAATGTATCATCATGGATATGTGTGCCCTTTGTGACGGTTTTTTGGTAAAAGGGGCGCAAAAAACGCTGTCGATTTGTGCAGGAAATCAATTGACTTTGGGAGCCGGATTGGTTTGTTTGCACAAAGTTTGTTGCGCATGGAGATGGACGCTGTCCGGGTCTGCGGCTGCCTTCATGTGCCTATTAGATGAATGGAGTGATCAAGCCTATGGTGAATGTCAAGCCTGTACAGCTGGGAAAGACCACGCGGATGAGCTTTGCGCGGATCAACGAAGTACTGGATATGCCAAACCTGATCGAAGTGCAGATCAATTCGTACAAGTGGTTCCTGGAGGAGGGCCTCCGGGAGGTTTTCAGTGACATTGCGGCGATTACCGACTACACCGGCAACCTGGTGCTGGATTTTATCGACTACCGGCTGGGGGATACCCCCAAGTACTCGGTGACCGAGTGCAAGGAGCGGGACACCACCTATTCCGCCCCTATGTATGTCACTGCCCGTCTGCTGAACCGGGCCACCCCTGATTCGGGTGAGAGCATCAAGCAGCAGGAAATTTTCATGGGCAACTTCCCGCTGATGACGGACAGCGGCACCTTCATCATCAATGGCGCCGAACGTGTCATCGTTTCTCAGCTGGTCCGTTCTCCCGGCGTTTACTATTCTGACGCCTACGACAAGACCGGCAAAAAACTGTTCAAGTCCACTGTCATCCCCAACCGGGGCGCCTGGCTGGAGTATGAGACCGACTCCTCCGACGTCTTCTATGTGCGGATCGACAAAAACCGTAAAATTCCGATTACCATCTTCATCCGTGCCCTGCTGCGCATTCGGGATGATGTGACCATGGAGCAGATCCAGGAGGATTACCGCTCTGCCTTTACCGAGAGCACCGGCACCACACAGGACGTGCTGGAGCTGTTCGGCGACCAGGAGTCCATCATCACCACCCTCAACAGCGGCAAGGACACCACCGAAAAGCTGTCGGAAGACCAGCATGACCTCTGCCCCGGCGACGCCGCTCTGCTGGAGGTTTACAAAAAGCTTCGTCCCGGCGAGCTGCCCTCTCTGGAATCTGCGGTCAAGCACCTGGTGCCGCTGCTCTTTGATGAGCACCGCTATGATCTTTCCCGGGTGGGCCGGTATAAATACAACAAAAAACTGGGAATTGCTGTACGGATCATGGGCCGGACCCTGTCCCGTCCTGCTGTCAGCGAGCTGACCGGCGAGATCATCGCCGATGCCGGCGAGACCCTGACCAGAGAAAAGGCCTGGCAGATTGAAAAGGCTGGTATTTCTGCCGTCTATGTGCAGGTGGAGGATGACAAGGAGATCCGGGTCATCTCCAACGGCATGGTGGAGATCACCGACTTCATCGATCTGGACAAGAAGGCCCTGGGTATCCATGAAAAGGTTCGCTTCTCCATCCTCAAGGAGATTCTGGAGGAGACCGACGATCCCGATGAGCGGATTGAGCTGGTTCGCCGCAACCTGAGCCGTCTGGTGCCCAAACACATCATCAAGGACGACATCCTGGCCAGCATCAACTACATGAACTGCCTGGCTCATGGCCTCGGCACTGTGGACGATATTGACCATCTGGGCAACCGCCGCATCCGTCCGGTAGGCGAGCTGCTGCAGAATCAGTTCCGCATCGGCTTCTCCCGTCTGGAGCGTGTCGTCCGTGAAAAGATGACCAACCAGTCCCAGGATGCTCATGCACCTTCTCCCACCGACCTGATCAACATCAAGCCGGTTATGGCTGCGATTCGGGAATTCTTCGGATCTTCGCCTCTGTCTCAGTTCATGGACCAGAACAACCCGCTGGCTGAGCTGACCCACAAGCGCCGTCTGTCCGCTCTGGGTCCTGGCGGTCTGTCCCGTGACCGTGCATCCTTCGAGGTTCGTGACGTACACTACTCTCACTACGGACGCATGTGCCCCATTGAGACCCCTGAAGGTCCCAACATCGGTCTGATTTCCTATCTGGCATCCTTTGCCCGGATCAACGAGTACGGCTTCATCGAGGCCCCCTACCGCCGGGTGGACCGGGAAACCGGCGTGGTGCTGGACGAGGTAGAGTACATGACCGCCGACGTAGAGGACGAGGTCATCGTCGCACAGGCCAACGAGCCCCTCACCGAGGATGGCCGTTTCGCCCGTCCCCGTGTCAACGCCCGTTACCGGGATGAGATCCTGGAAATTGACGCCGCCAAGGTAGATTACATGGACGTCTCGCCCAAGATGGTTGTTTCTGTGGCTACCGCCATGATCCCCTTCCTGGAAAACGACGACGCCAACCGCGCCCTGATGGGTGCAAACATGCAGCGGCAGGCTGTGCCGCTGCTCAAGACCGATGCTCCTCTGGTCGGCACCGGTATGGAATACAAGGCCGCTGTGGACTCTGGTGTCTGCGTCCTGGCAAAGCAGGACGGCGTGGTGGAGCGTGTCTCCGCTGACGAGATTCAGATCCGGGAGCAGGATGGCCAGATCCGTAAATACCCCCTCATCAAGTTCATGCGCTCCAACCAGAGCACCTGTATCAACCAGCGTCCCATCGTGGACAAAGGTGAGGAGGTCAAGCGGGGACAGGTCATCGCTGATGGCCCTGCTACCGCAAACGGCGAAATCGCCCTGGGTAAGAACGCCCTCATCGGCTTCATGACCTGGGAAGGTTACAACTACGAGGACGCCGTTCTCATCAACGAAAAGATCGTCCGGGACGATGTCTACACCTCCATCCACATCGAGGAGCATGAGATCGAGGCCCGGGATACCAAGCTGGGCCCGGAAGAGATTACCCGTGACCTGCCCAACGTTTCGGAGGATGCCCTGAAGGATCTGGACGAGCGCGGCATTATCCGGGTAGGTGCTGAAATCCGTGCCGGCGACATTCTGGTTGGTAAGGTTACGCCCAAGGGCGAAACCGAGCTGACCGCTGAGGAGCGGCTGCTCCGTGCCATCTTCGGCGAAAAGGCCAGAGAGGTGCGGGATACCTCCCTCCGTGTGCCTCACGGCGAATACGGCATCGTGGTAGACGTCAAGGTCTTCACCGAAAAGAACTCCGACGAGCTTTCCAGCGGTGTCAACATGGTGGTTCGCTGCTATGTTGCCCAGAAGCGTAAGATCTCGGTTGGTGACAAGATGGCCGGCCGTCACGGAAACAAGGGTGTTGTCTCCCGGATTCTGCCTCAGGAGGATATGCCCTTCCTGCCCGACGGCACCCCGCTGGACATCGTGCTGAACCCCCTGGGCGTACCTTCCCGTATGAACATCGGACAGGTGCTGGAGGTTCATCTGGGCTATGCTGCCCGTGCACTGGGCTGGAAGATGATGACGCCTGTCTTCGATGGCGCACACGAGGAAGATATCCGTGCCTGCCTGCGGGAGGCCGGCCTCCGAGAGGACGGCAAGACCATCCTTTACGACGGCCGTACCGGCGAGCAGTTTGACAATCCCGTTACGGTGGGCGTCATGTATTACCTGAAGCTCCACCATCTGGTAGATGATAAGATCCATGCCCGTTCCACCGGTCCCTACTCCCTGGTTACCCAGCAGCCGTTGGGTGGTAAGGCGCAGTTCGGCGGCCAGCGTTTCGGCGAGATGGAGGTTTGGGCCCTGGAGGCTTACGGCGCTGCCTACACCCTGCAGGAGATCCTCACTGTCAAGTCGGACGACGTGGTGGGCCGTGTCAAGACCTACGAGTCCATCGTCAAGGGTCACAACATTCCTCAGTCTGGCGTTCCTGAGTCCTTCAAGGTACTCATCAAGGAGCTCCAGTCGCTGGGTCTGGATGTGAAGGTTCTCGACAAGGATCAGCAGGAGATCAACCTCCAGCAGGATCTGGACGAGGATATGGGCTTCCGGTCTGTAGAAGAAGACGACAGCTTCGAGCACGAATTTGTATCGGTCGAGGACGGCAATATGGATGGTTATACCACCGGTGCCGCCGAAGATATGCTGGATGACAGCGGCTTTGAGGATGACATGGGACTGGATTCCATGCTGTCCGATGGCGATGATGAAGACGGGTTCGATTTTTAGTGGAAGAAGGGGTCACAATTGGAATTTAACGTATTCGAGTCGATCAAGATCGGCCTGGCTTCGCCTGACCAGATTCGCGAGTGGTCCTATGGTGAAGTGACCAAGCCGGAAACCATCAACTACCGTACACTGAAGCCTGAGCGTGACGGCCTTTTCTGCGAACGGATCTTTGGGCCGACCAAGGACTGGGAATGCCATTGCGGCAAGTACAAGCGCCTCCGCTCCAAGGGCAAGATCTGCGACAAGTGCGGCGTTGAGGTCACCAGAGCCAAGGTCCGCCGGGAGCGGATGGGCCATATCGAGCTGGCTGCTCCTGTTTCCCACATCTGGTACTTCAAGGGCATTCCTTCCCGGATGGGCCTGATTCTGGACATCTCTCCCAGACGTCTGGATGAGGTGCTCTACTTTGCCAAGTATATTGTCACCGATGCCGGTGATCTGGAGGATATGCCTGGTTCTCCCCTGAAAAAGGGTCAGCTGCTCAGCGAAAAAGAGTATGCCGACATGCGGGAGAAGTATGAGGATGACTTCAAAGCTGGTATGGGCGCTGAAGCCGTCAAATATCTGCTGGCTACCATTGGCCTGAATAACGAGGACAGCCGCCGCAAGATCGCCTTGATGGAGCGCTGCGACCAGCTGGAACTCCAGGTTCGGGAGATGAAGAAGACCATGGAAGGGGAGGAGCTCTCTGCCGATGCAGAGGCTCTGATGGCTGAACTGGAGCAGGTCCGCGAGGAGCTGGCCGGCTTCAATGGCCTGGAAACCCTGTCTGAGGAACTGAAAGCCGAGCTGTCCAAAGCCACCGGCCAGAAGAAGATGCGGATCCTCAAGCGTCTGGAATGTGTCGAGGCCTTCCGGCTTTCCGGCAACCGTCCCGAGTGGATGATCCTGGACGTCATTCCCGTCATTCCGCCGGATATCCGTCCCATGGTACAGCTGGACGGCGGCCGGTTCGCTTCCTCTGACCTGAATGATCTGTATCGCCGGGTCATCAACCGCAACAACCGTCTGAAACGGCTGCTGGAGCTGTCTGCTCCCGACATCATCGTCCGCAACGAGAAGCGTATGCTTCAGGAGGCTGTGGACGCCCTGATCGACAACGGCCGCCGTGGACGTCCGGTTACCGGTCCCAACAACCGGAACCTGAAATCCCTGTCGGATATGCTCAAGGGTAAGCAGGGCCGCTTCCGTCAGAACCTGCTGGGTAAACGTGTCGACTACTCCGGCCGTTCGGTTATCGTTGTAGGTCCTGAGCTGAAGATGTACCAGTGCGGTCTTCCCAAGGAGATGGCACTGGAGCTGTTCAAGCCCTTTGTCATGAAGCGTCTGGTGGAAACCGGTGCTTCCAACAACATTAAATCTGCCAGAAAGGCAGTGGACCGCGCCCGTCCTGAGGTGTGGGACGCTCTGGAAATTGTCATCAAGGACCATCCCGTCCTGCTGAACCGTGCGCCCACCCTGCACCGTCTGGGCATCCAGGCCTTTGAACCGGTACTGGTAGAGGGCCGTGCGCTGAAGCTGCATCCTCTGGTTTGTACCGCATATAACGCCGACTTCGACGGTGACCAGATGGCCGTTCATGTGCCGCTGTCCGCTGAAGCACAGGCTGAGGCCCGCTTCCTGATGCTGGCCGCCAACAACCTGCTCAAACCCTCTGATGGCCGTCCTGTTACCGTTCCTACCCAGGATATGGTGCTGGGTTCCTACTACCTGACCATGGTCAAGGAAGGGGACCTGGGCGAAGGCAAGGTCTTCCGTGATGTAAACGAGGCCCTGATGGCTTATCAGGAAGGTCTGGTTTCCCTTCACGCCAAGGTGAAGGTCCGCATCTTCAAGGGTGAGGACAGCCAGATCATTGACACCACCGTTGGCCGTCTGATCTTCAATGATCCCATTCCCCAGGATCTGGGCTTTGTGGACCGCAGTGATCCCGCCAACAAATTCCGCCTCGAGGTAGAGTTCAAGGTTGGCAAGAAGCAGCTGGGCAAGATCATTGACCGCTGCATCCGTATTCACGGCACTGCCCGTACCTCTGAGGTGCTGGACCGGATCAAGGCTCAGGGCTTCAAGTACTCTACCAAGGGCGCTATCACCGTTGCAGTTTGCGACGCCGTGATTCCTCCTCAGAAGAAGGAACTGGTTGCTCAGGCTGAGGCCGAGGTTCTCAAGGTTGCCCGTTACTTTGAAAGAGGCCGTCTGTCCGAAACCGAACGGAAGGACCGGGTCATCAAGATCTGGAACGAAACCACCAATCAGGTTTCTGACGCTCTGACTGCCAACCTGGATGAGTTCAACCCCATCTTCATGATGGCTGACTCGGGTGCTCGAGGCTCTATCAACCAGATCCGTCAGCTGGCCGGTATGCGTGGTCTGATCGCAAACACCGCCGGTACTACCATTGAAATCCCCATCAAGTCCAACTACCGTGAAGGTCTGAACATTCTGGAATACTTCATTTCTTCCAGAGGCGCCCGTAAGGGTCTGGCCGACACCGCACTGCGTACCGCTGACTCGGGTTACCTGACCCGCCGTCTGGTAGACGTTTCTCAGGATGTCATCATCCGGCAGGAGGACTGCGGCACCACCGAAGGCATCGAGGTCATGGATATCAAGGAAGGCAACGAGATGATCGAGCCCCTGTCCGAGCGTCTCCAGGGCCGTTACCTGGTTCACGATTTTGTGGATCCCGAGACCGGCGAGATCCTGGTTTCCAAGGATAAGATCATGGACGAGGACGACGCCAACAAGATCATCAAGACTGGTGCCACCCATGTCTATATCCGTTCGATTCTCTCTTGCCGCAGTCCCCGCGGTATCTGCAGCCGCTGCTACGGCGCCAACCTTGCCAACGGCAAACCGGTGGCAGTGGGCGAGGCCGTGGGCGTTATCGCCGCTCAGTCCATCGGTGAGCCCGGCACGCAGCTGACCATGCGTACCTTCCACACCGGCGGTATCGCCAATGCGGAAGATATTACTCAGGGTCTTCCCAGAATCGTAGAGCTGTTCGAGGCCCGTAAGCCCAAGAACAGCGCCATCATCTCGGAGATTGGCGGTACCGTCAGCTTCGACGAAGAGAAACATCAGCGTGTGGTTGTGGTGCAGAACAGTGAAGACCGCCGCCGCTACACCATTCCTTATGGCTTCAAGATCAAGGTACAGGAAGGTCAGGAGATCGCCCTGGGCGATTCCCTCACCGAGGGTGCCATCAACCCCCACGACATCCTCAACGTCAAGGGTGAGCAGGAGGTTCAGAACTACCTCATCGCGGAAGCCCAGAAGACCTACCGGATGCAGGGCGTTGATATCAACGACAAGCACATCGAGGTCATTGTCCGTCAGATGATGAAGAAGGTGCGGATTGTCAATCCCGGTGCCACTGAGCTGCTCTCCGGCTCTGTCATGGAGCGCGGCGACGTCTACCGTGAAAACCAGAAGATTCAGGACCGGATCGATGCCGGCGAGCTGGATCTGGAGCTCATCACCTATGAGCCTGTTATGCTGGGTATCACCAAGGCTTCTCTGGCTACCGAGAGCTTCCTGTCGGCCGCTTCCTTCCAGGAGACCACCAAGGTCCTCACCGAAGCTGCCATCAAGGGCAAGACCGACCATCTCATGGGCCTCAAGGAGAACGTCATCATCGGTAAGCTGGTTCCTGCCGGTACTGGTATGTCCTGCTACAACGAGGTAGAGGTGGTTTCCACCCGTCCTGAGGCTGAAACCGCTGAAAATTCGTAATTTTCCACCGTTTTTTTGAGCAAATGTCCGGAAGTCGCAAAAGACTTCCGGATTTTGCATTTTTCCACCGGAAAACTGTTGACAACTCTGTGGAAAAGTGCTATGATATTCAATTGTGTGGGGCATCTGCGCCCCCGCTTACTATCTTAACAAGGAGGTGCCATTATGCCAACCTTTAACCAGCTCGTTAGAAAAGGCAGAGCCACTCTGGAGAACAAGTCGACCGCCCCTGCCCTGAACCGTGGATTCAACTCCATGACCAAGCAGGCCACCGATCAGAGCTCTCCCCAGAAGAGAGGTGTCTGCACCGCTGTCAGAACCATGACCCCTAAAAAGCCTAACTCTGCTCTTCGTAAGGTAGCCAGAGTCAAGCTGACCAACGGAATGGAAGTATCAGCTTATATTCCCGGTGTAGGTCACAACCTGCAGGAGCACTCTGTTGTTCTGATCCGCGGCGGACGTGTTAGGGACCTTCCTGGTGTGCGTTACCACATCATCCGTGGTACTCTGGATACCCAGGGCGTCAATAACAGAATGCAGGGCCGTTCCAAGTACGGTGCCAAGCGTCCGAAAGCTGGTGCGAAGAAGTAATTTCCGTTTGGTCAGTGGCCTTTGAGCCGCAACCAGACCCGAGGCAGCAATGGTACGAATCATATATGACGGTTCGGCCCCATGCGCTGACGGAGGAATCTTACTTTCGAGTACCGATGAATTCATTCTGTGAAGGAGGGAAGTAAAGTGCCAAGAAGAGGTCGAATCGCAAAACGCGATGTTTTGCCTGATCCTATGTACAATTCCAAGCTCGTGACCCGTCTGATCAACAACGTCATGCTGGACGGCAAGAAGGGTGTTGCTCAGAAAATCGTGTACGGTGCTTTTGAGATCGTTTCCGAGAAAACCGGAAAGGACGCCCTGGAGGCGTTTACCGAAGCGCTTGAAAACATCATGCCCGTGCTGGAGGTCAAATCCCGCCGTGTTGGCGGTGCCACCTACCAGGTTCCCATGGAAGTCCGTCCTGAGAGACGTCAGACCCTGGGCCTGCGCTGGCTGACTGCTTATTCCAGAAGCCGTTCCGAGAAGACCATGCGGGAACGTCTGGCAGGCGAGATCATGGACGCCCTGAACAACACCGGCGGCGCCTGCAAAAAGCGTGAGGATACCCACAAGATGGCCGAGGCCAACAAGGCTTTCGCCCATTTCAGATGGTAATCTCGGATCACTTGGTGGAGGGGCGGCAGCCACTCCGCCGATCCGCATAAAAGCCATCGCACCGGGCAGACTGTCCGGTGTGCAGACAGAGAGCATTTTTCTCCGGCCGCTCTGGAGAAACGGCAGAGCTTTCTGCCGCGCTCAATGATTGAGGAGGATATTATGCCAAGAGCCGTATCACTTGAAATGACTCGTAACATTGGTATAATGGCCCACATCGATGCGGGCAAAACCACCACTACCGAGCGTATCCTGTATTACACCGGTAAAACGCACAAGATTGGTGACACCCATGAGGGTACCGCAACGATGGACTGGATGGCGCAGGAGCAGGAAAGAGGTATCACCATTACCTCCGCCGCCACCACCGCTTTCTGGAAGGACCATCGTATCAACATCATTGACACCCCCGGTCACGTGGACTTCACCGTTGAGGTAGAACGTTCCCTGCGTGTACTGGACGGATCTGTCACCGTGTTCTGCGCCAAGGGCGGCGTAGAGCCCCAGTCCGAGACTGTTTGGCATCAGGCTAACAACTATCATGTACCCCGTATGGCGTTCGTCAATAAGATGGACATCATGGGCGCTGACTTCTATAACGTTGTCTCCATGATGAGAGACCGCCTGAAATGTACCGCTGTTCCGATCCAGCTGCCTATCGGCGCTGAGGATACCTTCAAGGGCCTCATCGACCTGCTGGAGATGAAAGCGTATATCTATAACGATGACCTGGGCAATGACATTTCTGTTATCGAGATTCCCGATGACATGAAAGAGAAGGCCGAGGAATACAGAACCGAGCTCGTTGAGGCTGTTGCTGAAAACGATGAGGAACTGATGATGAAGTACCTCGAGGGTGAAGAACTGACCATCGAGGAGCTGAAAGTTGCTATCCGCAGAGAGACCATTGCCAATACCATTGTGCCTGTCTGCTGTGGTACTGCTTACAAGAACAAGGGTGTTCAGAAGCTGCTGGATGCCATTGTTGATTATATGCCCTCTCCTGTGGACATTCCCGCTATCAAGGGTGTGGATCCTGAGACCGGTGAGGAGACTGTCCGTCATTCTTCTGACGAAGAGCCCTTCTCCGCCCTGGCTTTCAAGATCGCTGCTGACCCCTTTGTGGGCAAGCTGTGCTTCTTCCGTGTCTACTCCGGTACGGTTGACGCCGGTGCTACTGTCCTTAACTCTGTTAAGGGCAAGAGCGAGCGTATGGGCCGTATCCTGATGATGCACGCCAATCACCGTCAGGACATCGAGACCTGCTACGCTGGCGATATCGCCGCTGCTGTTGGTCTGAAACAGACCACTACCGGCGACACCCTCTGCGATCCCAAGCACGAGGTTGTGCTGGAATCCATGGAATTCCCGGAGCCCGTTATCCGCGTTGCCATCGAGCCCAAGACCAAAGCTGGTCAGGAGAAGATGGGCATTGCGCTGGCAAGACTGGCTGAAGAGGATCCCACCTTCAAGACCTACACTGACGAGGAAACCGGTCAGACCATCATCGCTGGTATGGGCGAGCTCCATCTGGAGATCATCGTTGACCGTCTGCTCCGTGAGTTCAAGGTCGAGGCCAACGTAGGCAAGCCTCAGGTAGCCTATCGTGAAACCATCAAGGGCACTGCTGACGTGGACAACAAGTACGCCAGACAGTCCGGTGGTAAGGGCCAGTATGGTCACGTCAAGATCCGTGTTTCTCCCAACGAGTCCGGTGCGGGCTATGTCTTCGAGAACAAGATCGTCGGCGGTGCCATTCCCAAGGAATATATTCCTGCTGTTGACGCCGGTATTCAGGGCGCCATGCAGTCCGGTGTTCTTGCAGGCTATCCTGTTGTAGACATCAAGGTTGAGCTGTATGATGGTTCTTACCATGAGGTTGACTCCTCTGAAATGGCCTTTAAGATTGCCGGTTCTATGGCACTCAAAGAGGCTCTCAGAAAGGCACAGCCTGTTATCATGGAGCCCATCATGAAGGTCGTTGTTGTAGTTCCCGAGGACTACATGGGCGACGTTATCGGCGACCTGAACTCCCGCCGTGGTCAGATCCAGGGCATGGAAGCCAGAGCCGGTGCTCAGCAGATCAACGCTTTCGTTCCCCTCTCTGAGATGTTTGGTTATGCCACCGACCTGCGTTCCAGAACCCAGGGCCGCGGCAACTACTCCATGGAGCCCAGCCACTATGTTGAGGTTCCCAAGAGCATCTCTGAGAAGATCGTTTCCGCCAGAAGCAAAAATAACTGATTGTTTCAGAAAAACTCTTGAAATGTCTAGTTGTTTCTGCTAATATGGTACTGTAAACTTATTTCCAAACTTAAAGGAGGAAAATTCCCATGGCAAAGGCTAAATTCGAAAGAACCAAGCCCCATGTCAACATTGGCACCATCGGCCACGTTGACCACGGCAAAACCACTCTGACCGCTGCTATCACCAAGACTCTGGCTCTCCAGGGCAAGGCTAAGTACGAAGCTTACGACATGATCGATAAGGCTCCCGAAGAGAGAGAGCGCGGCATCACCATCAACACCGCTCACGTTGAGTACGAGACTGAGAAACGTCACTATGCTCACGTTGACTGCCCCGGCCATGCTGACTACGTTAAGAACATGATCACCGGTGCTGCTCAGATGGACGGCGCTATCCTGGTTGTTTCCGCTGCTGACGGCCCCATGCCTCAGACCCGTGAGCACATCCTGCTGTCCCGTCAGGTAGGCGTTCCCTACATTGTTGTCTTCATGAACAAGTGCGATCAGGTTGACGACGAGGAGCTGCTGGACCTGGTTGAGATGGAGATCCGTGAGCTGCTCAACGAGTACGACTTCCCCGGCGACGACACCCCCATCATCCGTGGTTCTGGTCTGGCCGTTCTGGAAGCTCCCGACGATCTGAGCGACCCCGCTTACAAGCCCATCCTCGAGCTGATGGACGCTGTTGACACCTGGATCCCCACCCCCGAGCGTAAGGCTGATCTGCCCTTCCTGATGCCCGTTGAGGACGTCTTCACCATCACCGGCCGTGGCACCGTTGCTACCGGTAGAGTGGAGAGAGGCCAGCTGAAGACCGGCGACGAAGTTGAGATCGTTGGCCTGAAGGACGAGAAGATGAAGTCCGTTGTTACCGGTATCGAGATGTTCAGAAAGATCCTGGACTACGCTGAGGCTGGCGACAACATCGGTGCTCTGCTCCGTGGTATCCAGAGAACTGATATCGAAAGAGGCCAGGTTCTCTGCAAACCCGGCACCATTCATCCTCACACCAAGTTCCACTGCTCTGTATACGTTCTGAAGAAGGAAGAGGGCGGCCGTCATAAACCCTTCTTCAACAACTACAGACCTCAGTTCTACTTCAGAACTACCGACGTTACCGGTATCATCACTCTGCCCGAAGGCACTGAGATGGCTATGCCCGGCGACAACCTGGAGTTCGACGTTGAGCTGATCACCCCCATCGCCATCGAGGAAGGCCTGCGCTTCGCTATCCGTGAAGGCGGCAGAACCGTTGGTTCCGGCGTTGTTTCTTCCATCAATGCCTAATTGAGCAAAAGGCTCCTTTTGGAGTTGACAAGCCCTCCGGCTATTTGCCGGAGGGCTTTTTACATTTGTGGAAGAAAACACAGAAAAAATGAATCAGGGTACTTTTCTTTTGGTGTCATACCCGCTATACTGATTTCAGTGACTGTTTGAAATACCGGGAATAGATTCCTGGATGCAAACAGCCCTTCAAGTTTCCCAAGTGGAGGTTGTGAAGATGGAAATGAAGCTGAAGGAGCAGCGGCCAGCCAGCGGCTGGGGCCAGGTATTTCCCCTGGGTAATGGACAGCTGGGGGCCATGGTATGGGGAGGCGTTGGCCGGGAGCAGCTGGGCCTCAATGAAGAAAGCATCTGGTCGGGCACCGGAGAAGATGGCAATAATCTTGGGGCACTGGCTCACCTGGAAGAGTGCCGTCAGCTGATCCGGGAAGGGCATTATGCCGCTGCACAGGATCTGATGGAGGAAAAGATGCTGGGCACCTTTGGGGAGTCCTACCTGCCCCTGGGTACTCTTTTTCTCACCTTTTCCCATGGCGAGGGAGAACCAGCTGATTATTGGCGCACTCTCTCTTTAGACGATGCACTGGCAGAAGTATCCTATACCCTCAATGGGATTCATTGCAAGCGGCGCTATCTGGTGAGCCGTCCTCACAGAATGCTGGCTATGGAACTGGTCAGCTCTGCGCCGTTGGACATCCGGGCAGAGGTGGAGACGCCCCTGCTGATAGATCAACGTCAGATCCGGG
Source organism: uncultured Clostridia bacterium (assembly GCA_944387515.1). Lineage (GTDB taxonomy): Bacteria > Bacillota > Clostridia > Oscillospirales > Ruminococcaceae > Faecivivens. The sequence continues at coordinate 11,536 of CALXFL010000005.1, read as the reverse complement.
AAGATGGAGTGGAGTTCACCTTCCGTTGCCCCGAGCATGTGGACCCCATTTACATCAAGGACCGGTATCCCATTGTCTGGGGCACCAATGGAAAGCGGGTTTCTCTCCGGCTCTGGCTGCTGAAAACCGATGGCCAGTTTACCACTGATGAAACTGGTTTAACCATCACCGGCAGCTGCCGGACTGTACTGGCGCTGTCGGCCGTAACCCTGCCGGAGACACTGCCTGATTGGGATGAACTGCTCTCCGCTCATCTGGCTGATTATCAGCCTCGTTATAACCGGGTGACATTGGAACTGGGCCCTCAGTTGGATCTTCCCACTTCCCAGCGGTTGACGGATTTGAAGGCGGGGAAGGAAGACAATGGCCTCTATGCTCTTTACTTCCAGTATGGCCGCTATCTGCTTATCAGCTCGTCGGGAGAGAATTGTGATTATCCGCCCAACCTGCAGGGCATCTGGTCCTGGGAGATGCGGGCCCCTTGGAGCAGCAATTTTACCACCAACATCAACACCCAGATGAATGTCTGGCCTGCTCTCAGCTGCGGTGTTGACGAAGCGCTGATTCCCTATTTCCGGCTGCTTCGCCGGCTGGTCAAGCGGGGACAGGAGACTGCTCGGGTTTACTTTGACTGCCGGGGCTTCTGTGTGGCTCACAATGTGGACGGCTGGGATTGCACCAACTTGATGGGTATTCCCTGGAAGGACGACAAAGCCAAGCCAGGCAGTGCGGTCTATGGCTTCTATACGATGGCAGGTGGCTGGATGTGTCAGGAGCTGTGGAAACAGTACCGTTATCATCCCGACAATGCTTTTCTGGAACAGGAGGTTCTGCCTATTTTGGCGGAAGCAGCCCGGTTCTACTGCGATTTCCTGATGGAGCATGACGGCTGGCTGGTAACCTGCCCCTCTGCTTCTCCTGAAAATCACTTCATTGATCCTGAGACTGGCCGGTCGGTGGCGATCTCCATGGCTACCACGATGGATATGACCATCATCCGGGAGGTATTCCGTCACTACTTGGAGGGCTGTAAGATTCTGGGGCGCGAAGACGAACTTACCCGGGAGATTCAGGAAAAACTGCCCCGTCTTTATCCTTATCAGCTGGGCAAGGAAGGCCAGTTGTTGGAATGGTATCGGGATTTTGAGGAGTCTGAGCCGGGTCACCGGCATCTTTCCCATCTTTACGGCTTGTTCCCTGGAGATGAGTTTGCCGGAGACAAAAAGCTGGAGGAGGCCTGCCGGGTTTCCCTGAAGCGGCGGATTGCTTCGGGTGGAGGACATACCGGCTGGAGCTGTGCCTGGATTATCAATCTGTTTGCCATACTGGGGGATCAGGAAGGCGCCTGGCAGTTTTTGCAGACCCTTTTGAAGCGTTCCACTATGGAAAACCTGTGGGACGATCATCCGCCTTTCCAGATTGACGGCAACTTTGGCGGAACGGCAGCTATTGCCAATATGCTGGTCCATGAGTGGAATGGGGAACTGCGGATTTTGCCCGCCATTCCTCCTGCCTGGAAGGAAGGCAAGGTTACCGGTCTGCGGATCAGCGGCAATCGGGCGGTGGATATTACCTGGTCGGAAAATCAGGTACAGAGCCGCACCTACTCTCTGGAGGAGAGGGCTTAAGCCGCCTGCATATACTGAAGAAAGAGAAATGAGGGAGGTTTTATCATGTCCATGCCCATGATCTGTATTACCAGTGATTCCAACCGGGGTACACCGTCGGGGGAATTACTCCGTCAGCTGGTGAGCCCGGCGGCATACAGTGCTGCCATTGCTGCTGCAGGCGGTCTGCCGGTTATCGCCGGGGAGCGTTGCGCCGAGGAACTGGCTCGGCGGTGTGATGCGCTGCTGCTGTCCGGCGGAGATGACCTGGAACCCCACTGGTTCGGAGAGAAGGTTCTCAACAGTTCAGTAGTCACGGACCCTCTGCGGGATGGCTTTGAAATGGAGCTTTGCCGCCTTTTTCTGGCAAACGGCAAGCCCATCCTGACCATCTGCCGGGGTTTTCAGCTGCTGAATGTGGTTCTGGGGGGAGACCTCTGGCAGGATCTGGCGGAGCAACAGGGATACATCCATTCGGATCAGCGGATCCGTCATCTCTGTATGGCAGAGGAGAATTCGGTGCTGGCCCGGCTCTTTGGCCGGGAGTTCCGGGTCAACTCTACCCATCATCAGGCGGTACGCCGGCTGGGAGAAGGGCTACGGGTTACTGGCCGCTCCGTAGAGGGAATTGTTGAGGCTTATGAACACGAAGGCCGTCCCATTCTCGGAACTCAGTTCCACCCTGAGCGGCTCACGGGCGCTCAGTGGGATGGCCGTACGCCGGATTTTGCCCCTTATTTCGCTCATTTTGTTGGTATGGTGGAAGCCCATATGGCCGGTCGTTGAGATTTTTCGGAAAAATTTGTTTCTCCCTTGACATTTGCCCAAAAGAGGACTATAATTATTGACATAAGTCAGAAATGAGGTTGAAACCATGGCACGACCCAGAAAATGCCGCCGGATTTGCGGATTGCCGGCTGTCACCCGGTTTGAGCCGGTGCCTGCTGGAGGGAGCCAGCCCATTGTCATGACGGTGGATGAGTATGAAGCCATCCGCCTGATGGATCTGCTGGGCTGCACCCAGGAGGACTGTGCCCGTCAGATGGGCGTGGCCCGTACAACGGTGCAGGCAGTCTACGATACCGCCCGGCAAAAGCTGGCACAGGCGTTGGTGCTGGGACAGCCGCTGGTCATTGATGGAGGAGACTATACCCTCTGTGAACGGGCAGCAGGCTGCTGCGGCAAAAACTGCCGCCGGCGTCAGTGTGGCGGGAACTGCTGTGGTTCTTCGGAAAAGGGAGGAAATTGCGTTGAAAATTGCAGTAACTTATGAGGATGGACAGGTATTCCAGCACTTTGGACACAGCAAGCTGTTCAAGGTCTATGAGGTAGAGAACGGTGCCGTTCGTTCCAGCCAGGTGGTTGCTACCGGTGGAAGCGGACATGGTGCACTGGCTGGTTTTCTGAAGATGCTGGGCGCTGATACCCTGATTTGCGGCGGCATCGGCGGCGGTGCCCGCACGGCTCTGGCTCAGGCTGGCATCCAGCTCTATCCTGGTGTCACCGGCAATGCTGATGAGGCTGTGGAAGCACTGCTTCAGGGACGGCTGGCCTTCAATCCTGACACCGTCTGTGCCCACCATCATCATGGTGAGGGCCATGACTGCGGCAGCGAGGGTCATGATTGTGGCCATCATGGTGAAGGTCACGATTGCGGTCATCACTGCGGCGAATAAATGCCCCTTTCAGCGGCCGCCCTTCGGGGCGGTCGTTTTTTGTTCTTTTTTCAGAATCGGATGTACCTATATTGAAAACAGATAGAAAAATCTGTCCGTCTCTTGCATTTTGTCGAAATCCGCATTATAATAACTACGGAATCAAGATTATGCTGTGAAAGGACGAAGGATCATGATGCAGACAGAGTTTGAAAAGAAGTACTATGTGGAACGCCGGGGTTCCAGCTGTGCCAAATGGGACGGACTGGAAGGTAAATTCGGAGATTCTGATCTCATCGCCATGTGGGTGGCAGATATGGATTTCCGCTGCCCGGACAGTGTCATTGAAGCGATGAAAAAAGCGGTAGAAAACGGCGCTTTCGGCTATTACAATGTGCCTGACAGTTATTATGATGCCTTTATCCGCTGGGAGAAGGAACACCATGGTTATGAGGTCAAGCGGGAATGGCTGCGGTATACGCCCGGTGTTGTGGCTGGCATTTATGCGCTGGTCAATGCCTACTCTCAGCCCGGTGATGCCTGCATTATCCTCAGCCCCTGCTATTATCCTTTCATGGGCGCTATCCAGGACAATGGACGCCGTCTTTGCTGCTCCCAGCTGGTAGAGAAGGAAGGCCGTTATACCATCGACTTCGAGAACTTTGAAAAGACCATTGCTGACAATCAGGTAAAGGTCTTCATTCTCTGCTCTCCCCATAATCCGGTGGGCCGGGTCTGGACCCGGGAGGAGCTGGTGCGGCTGATGGAAATTTGCCGGCGGCATCATGTTTTCGTCATCTGCGATGAGATTCATCAGGATATCGTTATGCCCGGTTATCAGAAGGTGACCTTGGCCACGCTGGGCGATTATGACGACATGATGGCGACCCTGACTGCTCCTTCCAAGACCTTTAACCTGGCTGGCGGCCAGAACTCCTTTGCGATCCTTCCTGATCCCACCGTTCGGGAGAAGTTTGAAGCCGTCTGCCGCACTATGCGGATCTTTGACGGCGGCAGCTTCGGTTACATCGCTGCTGAAGCAGCTTACACCGGCGGCGAGGAATGGCTGAAGGGTGCACTGGAAACCATCTGGCGGAATTTCACCTACCTGCGTGATACGCTGGCTGCCCGGCTGCCGAAGGCAGTCGTCACGCCGCTGGAAGGCACCTATCTGTCCTGGGTAGATCTGTCTGCTTATACCGATGCTGCCCATCTGAAGGAGCTGGTGCAGGACAAGGCACGGCTGGCCGTGGACTTCGGTTGCTGGTTCTTCGATGAGGAGAGCGGAAAGGATGACTGCCACATCCGTATCAATCTGGCCACTTCCGGCGACTATGTGGAGCAGGCGGTGGAGAATCTGATTGCCGCCTGCGGCTGCTGAACCGCTGCGGCTACAAGCTAAAAAATTGGATATTAGAGCGCTGTCCATTCTCTTTGGAGGAGGGCGGCGCTTTTTTCTGTTTTTCGACATGAAATTTTCATATGTCACTGGTATGATAGATTCATTGAATTCTGTACAAAAGGACGCCGTCTGATGCGGCGTAGAAGGGAGATATCATGTTCAGTGTCATGATTCTGGCTGCTGGCGGCTCCACCCGAATGGGCGGGGTGAACAAGCAGCTGCTGACCCTGTACGGGGAAACAGTCATCCATCGGAGTGCCCGGGCATTCTGTGGCCTTGAAAAAATAGAAGAAGTTGTAGTGGTTTGCCGTCCCGGTGACATGTCCTTGTTGGAAAAAGAGCTGGCAGGGCTGCCGGTACGGGTAATTCCCTCTGGTGGGGAGACCCGGCAGCAGTCGGTGGAGAATACGCTGCCCTTGCTTTCTGCCCGGTCCACCCATCTGGCCATTCATGACGGCGCCCGGCCGCTGGTGCGTCGGGAGGACATCCTGGCAGTGCTGGAGGCGGCAGAAAAACAGGGCGGCGCTTTGCTTGGTGTGATGGCCCGGGATACCATTAAGGTGGTACGGGATGGCATGGTGGTAGAGACGCCTGACCGCCGCCATCTCTTTGTGGCACAGACACCCCAGGCCTTCCGGATGGACAGCTACAAGGCTGCCATGGCAGAGGCTGCGGCCCGGGGACTGGATTTCACCGACGATGCCCAGCTCTTTGAGCAGACCGGCCGACCGGTGGCGGCGGTGCCAGGACATTCCGACAACATCAAGATCACGACACCTGAGGATATTCCCTTGGCTGAGGGAATGCTGTCAGCCAGGGAATAGGAGGACATTATGCTGAGAATTGGACAGGGATACGATGTACACCGGCTGGTAGAGGGCCGGAAGCTGATTCTGGGTGGGGTAGAGATCCCCTGGGAGAAGGGACTGCTGGGCCACTCGGACGCCGATGTGCTGGCCCATGCCATTATGGATGCGCTGCTGGGGGCGTTGGCCCTGGGAGATATTGGCGGACACTTTCCCGATACCGATCCGGCCTATGCTGGCGCTGACAGCATGGTGCTGCTGGCAAAGGTAGGGGAGCTGATCCGCAAAGAAGGCTGGCAGATTGCCAACATTGACAGCACCGTGGCAGCGCAGGCGCCCAAGCTCAAGCCCCACATTCCCGCCATGCGGGAACGGATGGCGGAGGTGCTGGGTCTTTCTCCCGACCAGATCAGCGTCAAGGCCACCACTGAGGAGGGCCTTGGCATCACTGGCGGAGGAGCAGGCATCACCGCCAATGCCATTGTTCTGCTGGAGAAGACTTCCTGATGGTACTTTTCGGGCCGGGACGGCATATACTGAGCTGAGAGGAGAACTCTCTGCCGGCTTGCCGGCAAGCTCAGCAGAAAGGGGGAGGGCTCATGAAGCATCTGCTTCTGGTCAGCTCCATCACCTATGCCTATAAAGCCCGGCACCTTTTGCAGCAGAACTGGATCAAATGCGGCATTGTCCGCACCCCGGAGCAGTACACCAAACAGGGCTGCGGATACAGTCTGGTACTCCGGGAGGATCCCCAGCGGACAGTGGATATTCTCACCCGCCATGGGATTAAGGTGCTGCAAACCGTTACCATTCCGGCTGGGGCCGAAAAAAGCTGAGGCAGCACACCTTTTCACCCCATACCCCGGAGGAGCCAGATGATATATTTTGACAATGCAGCCACTTCTTTTCCCAAGCCCGCCGCCGTGGTGCAGGCGGTCAATGAAGCCGTCCGTTTTTATGGCGGCAATCCTGGCCGCAGCGGCCATCAGATGTCCATGCGTACCGCCGAAAAGATTTATCAGGTGCGGCAGAAGGCGGGCGCTTTTTTTGATGTCCGGCCCGAGCAGGTGATTTTCACCCTCAACTGTACCCATGCCCTCAACCAGGCCATTAAAGGGGTTATGGCGGAGGGCGGTCATGTGATCACCACCAGACTGGAGCACAACTCGGTGCTCCGGCCGCTGGAATCCATGGCCGCAGCCGGACGGATTCAGTACACGGCTGTCCCGGTCACCGAAGGTGACGATGATGCCACGCTGGCAGCCTTCGGAGAAGCCCTGCGGCGGGATACCCGGGCGGTGGTCTGTACCCACGGCTCCAATGTCACCGGAACTCTGCTTCCGGTGAGCCGCATCGCCGACTTTTGCCGGAGAAACGGGCTGATCTTCATTCTGGATGCCGCCCAGACCGCCGGTGTGCTGCCGGTCCGGCTCTCCATGGGGCTGGATATCATCTGTATGGCGGGGCATAAGAGCCTTCATGGCATCACCGGTACCGGCCTCATGCTGCTGCGGGAAGGACTGTCTCTGCCGCCTTTGATGGAAGGCGGCACCGGAACCGGCTCTCTGGAGCTTCAGGCGCCGGCTGAACCGCCCGAACGTTATGAGGCAGGCACCGTCAATACGGTGGGCATCATCGCTCTGGGAGCGGCACTGGATGACCTGGGACGCCGGGGCCTGGACCGGATTTACCGGTATGAGATGGCGCTCTGCGCCCGGGTCTATGAGGAGCTGCGCCGGACAGATGGGGTGCAGCTGCTGGCCTCCCGGTTCAAACTTTGGGAAAAGGCGCCCATTGTCAGCTTCAATATACGGGGTTTAGATGCCGGTGCAGTGGCAGCCCGGCTCAGTGAGCGGGGCTTTCTCCTGCGGGGCGGCTATCACTGTGCTGCACTAGCCCATCCCTTTCTGGGAACGGCAGAGCAGGGAGCTGTCCGGTTTTCTCCCGGCATCTTCAACAATCCCCGTCAGGTAACGCTTTTTCTGGACGAAGTGAAAAAAATCGCAAAAAATCCAGCCGTAAGGTTGAATTTATTCTGAATTATGGTAAAATGAAAATGGAATAACATAAAATTGTGCGCCCACAGGCCGCTTATCCGGCCTGCGGGCCTATGGGCTTTGAACATAAACCGGGAAAAATCCGCCGTCCCGGGCAGGATTTTGGAAAGGCGTGGTTGTAAAAATGCAGATATTTTCCCAGATATGGGCGAGCGTGGTCCAGTATTTTGTTCAGCTGTGGGAGGAGATTCAGCTGGCAGCCAGTGACTATCATGTCATTGTGGACACGCTGGATATCGCCCTGATTTCTTATATTATTTACAAAGGCATCCGCATCATCCGGGAAACCCGAGCCGGTCAGCTGGTTAAGGGTATTCTGCTTATGACCGGTGTTTATCTGGTTGTGGTCATGCTTCAGATGCGCACCACCATCTGGTTGCTGAACCGGGTGTTTGAAATGGGTATTCTGGCCGTGGTTATCGTTTTCCAGCCTGAGCTGCGCAGTGCATTGGAGCGGGTAGGCCGTACCAAGGTCGTGGCAGGCCTGACTCCCTGGGCTCATGCAGAATCCAGCATCCGCCGGTCGGCGGTATGGAGCCAGCCCATCGACGTTATCTGTGAAGCCGCTCAGCGGCTCTCCATTACGGCAACCGGCGCCCTCATCGTCATTGAACGGGAGGTCAAGTTGGGCGATCAGATCCGCACCGGTGTCATTATCGACGCAGTGCCCAGCCCAGAGCTTTTCGGCAACATCTTCTTCAAAAACTCCCCCCTTCACGATGGCGCCATGATTATGCGGGACGGCAAGGTTTACGCCGCTGCTTGCTTCCTTCCCAAGCCCAAGCAGGAGGAGGATATCGACAAAAACCTGGGCTCCCGCCACCGGGCAGCCATCGGTATCAGTGAGGTATCTGATTCGGTGACGGTCATCGTCAGTGAGGAGACCGGCGGCATCTCTTTTGCCGTCAATGGGCGGCTTATCCGCCATCTTTCCATCGAAAAGCTCCGCTCCACCCTGGAATACTACCTGATCCCCCAGGTAAAGGAAGATCCTAAGGAGCGCAAGACCGGCTTTTTCAAAGGACTTATTGAGCGGGCGGAAAAGGATAAAAAGGGCGATGGTGGAAAGGAATGAGTATGAAGCAGAAAAAGGAGGGGCAGGCAGCCGCCCCCAAAAAGAAAATACAGCTGGGCGAACTTTTTGAAAACAACAAATTCGTGGCAGTGCTGTCGGTGCTGATCTCGGTGCTGCTGTGGTTTTCCACCTATCTGGAACAGAAACCCGACTCCAACACCACCATCACTGGCGTGCCAGTGACCATCAACTATGAAAACTCCATGGCGCAGGATCTGGGTCTGGAAATCATCGACGAGGTGCCGATGACCGTTGACGTAGCGGTATCCGGCAAGCGGTATAAGATCATCACCCTGGATGAGGAGGACTTCACCGCCCAGATCTCCCTGGCGTCGGTGACCAAGGCAGGGGAATACACCCTGGCCATTCAGGTAAACCGGAACGTGAGCGATCCGGAGTATGAGATCATCTCCTGGACGCCCAGCCAGGTCTCCCTTACCTTTGACCAGATTGTGACCAAGCAGTTCCCGTTGGAAATCAGTACGCCCGGCCTGAGTGCCGCCAGCGGCTACCTGATGGAGACGCCCTATGCCGATGTGGACTATGTGACGGTACAGGGCCCCCAGAACATCGTCAACAAGATCAGCCGCTGTCTGGTGACCATTCCCACCGAAAAGGAGCTGACTGAAAGCCTGACTACTACTGGTTCCATCAGCTTTCTAGACCAGAGCGGCAACCCGGTGGAGAGCAGCGAGCTCAAATGTGAGAATGAAAACCTGTCGGTGACCATTCCCATCTACAAGACCAGGCAGCTGCCGCTTCAGGTGGAATTTGTCAACGTGCCCAAGGGCTTCCCCATTGAGCAGCTGAAATACACCCTTTCCCGCAACAGCATCCTGGTGGCTTCTCCCAGTGAGACCATCGACAATCTGGAAAGCATCACCTTGGGGCCGGTGGATTTCCGCTCCATCGACATCGGCAGCGAGATGACGCTGGATGTGGTGCTCAATGCAGGCTTCAAGAATGTGGACAACATCACCGAGGTGACGGTAACCTTCCCGTCCTACGGCCTTACCTCTGCCATGCTGGATCTTCAGAACTTTGTACTGGAAAATGCGCCGTCCGGTTATGATATTCAGGTGCTGACCAGCCAGATTCAGGATGTGCGGATTGTGGGAGACAGCAGTGTGCTGGAAGACCTGACCAGTGAGGATCTAGTGGGTACCATCGACCTGTCCCAGTACAGCATCAGCAAAGGCCGTTACAGTGTGGCGGTCAAGATCTATGTCCAGGGCAAGGTCCTGGCCTGGGCGGTAGGAGAGTATTCTGCCGACATTGAAGTGACCCCCAAGGAACCCGCCTCCTGACGGGCCTGGTATGGGAGGGACTGCCTGCGGGCAGCCCCTCTCTTTTGTGTGAGAAAGGAGAAGCCATGCTGATTGTCAATAATGTGAAAGCACCACTGGGGGCAGGGGAGGAGGAAATCGTCTCCCGGGCCCTGCACCGGCTCCGGATTCGCTCCGGGGTGGAAGTGGCCTATCTTTCCAAATCCTCTCTGGATGCCCGCAACCAGCACCATATCCAGACCGTCAGCACCGTCATTGTCCGGCTCCGGGGAGATGAAGCCCGCTTAGCGGCTTCGCTGAAGGACAGCTCTGTCCTTTTCAAGGAGGAAAAGCCCCTTGCTATTCCCAGGGGAACGGCGCCTCTGCCTGGTCCGGTGGTGGTAGCAGGTCTGGGGCCTGCGGGTATCTTTGCCGCTTCGATGCTGGCCCGTCACGGCTATCGTCCGCTGGTGCTGGAACGGGGATGGCCGGTAGAGGAGCGGGTAAAGGCGGTAGAACGGTTCTGGCAGGAGGGAAAACTGGAACCTGACTGCAATGTGCAGTTTGGCGAAGGAGGAGCCGGTACCTTTTCTGACGGAAAGCTGACCACCCGGATCAGCGACCCTCTTTGCAGCTATGTACTGGAAGAGTTCGGACGCCATGGAGCACCGGAGGAGACCCTCCATCGGGCCAAGCCCCATATCGGCACCGATCTGTTGCGGCAGGTGGTGGCCTCCATGCGGCGGGAGATTTTGGAAAATGGGGGAGAGGTGCGGTTTTCCACCCCTCTTACCGGACTTCGGATTCATCATGGCCGCCTTGCCGGGGTAGAAGCCGGGGGTGAGGTGATTCCTGCCGGTCAGCTGGTGCTGGCAGTGGGACACAGCGCCCGGGACACCTTCCGGATGCTGCTGGAATCTGGTTTGGCTATGGAACAGAAGCCCTTTTCGGTGGGCGCCCGGGTGGAGCATCTGCAACGCCGCATTGACGAAGGACTTTACGGAAAGATGGCAGGGCATCCCGCCCTGCCGCCCGGGGAGTATCAGCTTTCCCACCGGGTGGACGGCCAGGGGGTCTATACCTTCTGTATGTGTCCCGGGGGATTGGTGGTGCCCTCCTCGTCGGCACCGGGACAGGTGGTCACAAATGGTATGAGCGAGTACCGCCGGGACCGGGACAATGCCAATGCCGCCCTGGTGGTAGGGGTGGACAGCCGGGATTTCGGCTCCGGGATTCTGGATGGCATGGATTTCCAGGAGGAGCTGGAGCGGCGGGCCTTCCAGATGGCAGGTGCTGGTTACAGGGCCTGTGGTGTCACCGCAGGCAATTTCCTGGAAGGAAAGACCGGCCTTTCCCTTAAAGCTGTACAGCCTTCCTACAGCCTGGGGGTGGAGGCCGTGGACTTTGACCGGCTGTTCCCCCGGCGGATTACCGAGATGATGCGGCTGGGGTTGCGGGTCTTTGACCGGAAGCTTCCCGGTTTTGGTGCAGCAGATACAGTGCTGACTGGTCCGGAGACCCGGACTTCCAGTCCAGTGCGGATTCTCCGTGGCGAGAACTTACAGGCTGCAGGAGCGGCCGGCCTGTATCCTTGCGGCGAGGGCGCCGGTTATGCTGGCGGCATTATGAGCGCTGCGGTGGATGGCCTGCGGGTGGCACTTGCGATTAT
>CALXFL010000004.1 GCA_944387515.1 uncultured Clostridia bacterium | reverse complement strand
AGTACCGTAGTCAGCTCCAGCAGGCTGGTGTGGACAAGATGATCGAAGAAGTGAAGAGACAGCTGGAAGGCTTTACCCCGATTGCATAATAGCACATTTCATTGACATTGCCAAAACGCAATGATATAATAGAAATATCATGCGAAGCGGCAACTGTTATACGGTTTATGCCGGCAGGGAGTTGCCCAAAAACTCCCTGCCGGTTTTTTATCCAGATTTTATTTAAAGGATTGAATGGGAAGGTATGGGTATCACAATCAAGGATATTGCGAGAATATCCGGCTATGGTATATCGACAGTGTCGAGAGCGATCAACAATACAGGTTATGTGAGCGATGAAGTCCGTCAGAAGATCATGCAGGTGGTGCGGGAATACAACTACGTTCCCAACAACAGCGCCCGCAATCTCAAGGCGACCAAGTCCAAGAATATCGCTCTGCTGGTCAAGGGGATCAGCAGCCCTTTTTTCAGTAAGATGATCGGCGTGATTGAACAGCAGGTTGCACTCCGCGGCCATCCCCTCATTATTCAGAACATTGATTACAACGCCAGCGAGCTGGATATTGCTATTCAGGAGCGTCAGGACCGGAACCTCTGCGGGGTCATCATCATGGGCGGTACCTTTGGCTATTCCCAGGAGCGGTTTCAGCAGCTGGGGATTCCCTGTGTGCTGCTGACGGTTTCAGCCAATGAACAGATCCCCAAGACGCTTTATTCCAGCGTCAAGCTTGACGATGAAAAGGAGGGCTTCCGGGCTACCGAGTACTTGATTTCTCTGGGCCATCGGAAGATCGGCTTTATTTACGAGGATGTTGCCAGCCGCAATACCCCCAACTATCTGCGTTTCTGTGGATATCGCCGGGCACTGGAGGAGTACGGAATTCCTTTTGATTCCAGCCTAGTTGCCAAGAATATGGACGCTTTTAATGCATCCGGTTATGTGAACGGCTTCAACTGCATGAAGCAGCTTTGCGCTTATCATCCGGACATGACAGCGGTTTTTGCCTTTGCAGATATTCTGGCCATCGGCGCCGCCAAGGCTGCCTTTTCCATGGGCTACCGGATTCCTGATGATATTTCTATTGTGGGTTTTGACGGCATTGAGGCCGCTGAATTTTTCCATCCTTCCATCGATACCATCTATCAGCCTGCCAGTGAAATGGCGCTGTCCAGTGTGGAGATTCTGCTGGATATGCTGGGCGGCGGAGAAGCCCAGCATAAGACATTTGAGGGCGTTCTGCTGAAAAGAGGCTCCTGCCGCCGGCTGTAAAGGCAGTAAAAAAGGCTCCTTCCGAAATCTTTCGGAAGGAGCCTTTTCAGCTTCATGGATGGGCATTACCGCTCTCCGTTTCCTTCAGTCTCGCCGTTCTGGCGGTACCGGTTTGGCGCCTGGTCAAACCAGTTCTTGAAGGAGCGGATAAAGTTGTTGGTGTCACCAAATCCGCATTTGTAGGCAATCTGGCTTACCTGCAAATCGGTGGTTTCCAACAGCTCCTTGGCGTAAGACAGCCGGTTCAGCTGAATATACTGCTTGGGGCTGTATCCCACCTGGCTTTTAAAGGTGTGGGACAGGTAGTAGGGGCTGATGAAAAACTGCCTTGCCAGATCGGCAATGCGGATTTCTTCGGTAAAATGCTCCTCAATATACCGCTGGATGGCACTGATTCGGCTGGCTGATCCGTTCTCGTGCAGGGTAAAGTTGCCAGGGCATACCCGATACACATGGATCAGCAACTGTTCAAACAGATTCCGAAGCATCTGGGTACTGTATGGCCCCGGATGAAGGTACTCCTGGTGAATCCGTTCAAACAGATGCAGAACCTCCTCCCGGATGTCCTCCGGGAAGGAGATGCAGTGCTGAAAGCCGGTGGGCCGGTTCTTGAAAATGGAGGAAAGCGCGGTAAAGGACAGCATCCGTTCCACCTCGGCGGAATCGATAGTCAGAAAATACCGGTGATAGGGGGAGCGGAGGATCTGTACCTCATGCTGCTCAAAGGAGTTGATGAAGACCAGAGAACCCCGCTCTGCCGGATAGACGGTGCCATCCACCAGAAATTCTGCCTCTCCCTCGGTCACCAGAATCATCTCACAGGAGAGGTGATAGTGGTTGTGCTGGGGCAGATCGCTGTCGCTGAAGCGGAACTGAGTAATGATGCTGTTCAAGGGAAACCCAACCTTTCAGAACCGGGAAATGTTTATGCCATGGTTTCCAGCATCTTGAGGCTGACCTCATAGCGGCAGGCCTCGCCCTTCAGCAGGCTGGTGAACTCGTCCAGCATGAACTCGCTCATCCGGGCGGTTTCGTTCTTCAGGCTGCCGGCGATGTGGGGGGTCAGGAAGACGTTGGGCAGGGTCCACAGGGGGCTGTCGGCTTCGGGGGGCTCAGGCAGGGTGACGTCCAGCAGGGCGGTGCGGTCGGGCTCTTCTTCCATGGCCCGGATCAGGTCGGCTTCCACCACCTGGGCGCCGCGGCCGGTGTTGATGAAGACAGCGTTGGGAGCCATCTTGGAGAAGTGCTCATATTTGAGCATACCCACGGTAGCGGGAAGATTGGCGATGTGGTTGGAGATGATCTGGCACTGGGAGAAGATTTCGTCCAGGGTAGCGGCCTTGGCATGGTACTGATCCAGAACTTCCTGCTTGACAAAGGGATCGTAAACCAGCAGCTCGAAATCGTAGGCCTGGAGCATCTTCAGCACCAGCTTGCCGATCATGCCAGCACCCAGAATACCTACCTTCACGCCATAGTTGCAGGGGAGGGACATGGTGTACTGACGGGAGATCTCTCTGGCGGCAGCGTTGTTGCCGTTTCTCTCGAGACGGCGCATACCCTGGAACATACCCTTACCGGAGAGGATGATCTGGGCAACGGTGTATTCTGCTACCGGCACAGCATTGGCGCCCCAGGCGCTGAAGACCTTGATGCCCTTGTTCAGGAAGGGACGGGCAAAATACTGAACCGATCCGGCGGCATAGAAGACGGCCTTCAGGTTGGGCAGCAGGGAAGTGATCTGCTCCTCGGTGAGGGAGAGCATACCCCAGGTGGTGAAGATGTACTCGGCCTTGGCCAGCAGTTCTTTATGTTCCTCCAGGTTTTCCGAGGTAACGACGGTGTCGCTGATCTCGCAGAGGGCGCGGAGCTGCTCCATCCGGACATCGGGATAAACCTGATGGAAGGTAACAGCGGGGGTATCGGTCATGAATACGGCAATGGGCTTGGACATGATGATTTTCCTTTCCGGCGGGAGCCTTTTGTTACTGAAGCATTTCTTTGAGGGTAGCAGCATCGGCGAGGAACTGCTCGGGGCTGTCATTCAGCACAAATTCCAGAATGGCGGCCCGTTCTCCGGGTGCTTTGGCGGCATGGGCAAAATAGGTTTTCCACTTTTCCACACCGTCAGCCAGCGGGAAGCGCTCGTTTCCGGGGCCCCAGCAGAAGACGTGGAGATGGGACAGGCGGGGGCAGATGGCGTCGATTTCGGCCAGCTGTTCCTCAAAGGTCACGTCGGGATTGGGCTGCCAGTAGGTGAAGACGTTGGCGTCGGGCACTGCCTCCAGCAGCCGCAGAGCGCCTTCCTTGGTCTGGGTCATGGTGCGGCGGTGGAACTCAAAGGCCAGCTGGATGCCTTCTTTGGCAGCCATGGCAGCGGCGGCACGGATGTTGGCGGCCAGAGTCTCAAAAGCCTCATCGCTGGTCTCATGGGGAGCAGTGGTGCCGGTCCAGATGCGGATGACCGGTGCGCCCAGTGCCTTGGCAGTTTCCAGTACGCCGGCGAACTCTGCCGGATCGCTGCCCCGGTAGTAAGAGCCGTAGGAGAGAACCTTCAGCCCCTTCTGACGGCATTTTTCTGCCACCTGAGCGGCCAGTTCGGGAGAGGCAGGGGGAACATGGACGTCGCCACCCCATTCGATGCCATCCAGCCCAGCCTGGGCGGTCAGGTCGATGATTTCATCCACCGTCAGCTGACGGAAGGTGACAGAGGTAAGACCGGTTAACATAACAATACACCTCGCAAATTGCAGTGATTTCATCCAGCGGCTGTACCTGCCGGATGTTCCTTAATTTAATAATAGCGGAAATGCTGGGGGAAAAGGGCATGTTTTTTGCTTTAACATATGTAAAAATTGTTTATCTCTCTGAAGAAGATCTGTAAAAAGACAAAATTTACATATAGAATGAGGGTTTTTGCAGACAAAAGATCTTTTTTCTATTGTATCATAAAATCAAGCAAGCGGCTGGGAAACTTTTATCCTGTCTGTACATAGTTTTCCCCCGCAATCAAAAAAGGAGTGTTGCCTGTGTTCCATTACAAAAGCCTCGGCGAACTGCAGCAGGAAGCGCAAGATTTGAAAGTGAATCTGCCTTTTTCGGACAAGACCAGCCTGCTGGCCCAGCCCCTGACCATTTCCGGCAAGACCATCCCCAACCGGATTGTCATCCAGCCCATGGAAGGCTGCGACGGCACAGCGGACGGCCGTCCCGATGAACTGACCATCCGCCGGTACGACAAATTCGCTCAGAGCGGCGCAGGCCTCATCTGGTTTGAGGCTACTGCTGTCTGGGAGGAGGGCCGCGCCAACCCCCGTCAGGTCTGGATTAACGATCAGACCCTGGACAGCTTCAAAGCGCTCACCGACCGGATTCGTGAGACCGCTGTCAAAGCTGGCCAGCCCGTTCCCGTCATCATCATGCAGGCCACCCATTCCGGCCGGTACAGCAAGCCCCACGGCACCCCGGAACCTCTGATTGCCTACCACAACCCCATTTTTGAGAAGGAGAAACCCGTCACCGACGACCGGATTGTCTCTGACGATTACCTCTACCGTCTCACTGAGCGGATGGGCGAAGCTGCCGCACTGGCTGAGAAAGCCGGATTCGACGGCGTGGACATCAAGTCCTGCCACCGCTACCTGGGCAGCGAGCTGCTCTCCGCCTACACCCGTGAGGGCGATTTCGGCGGCAGCTTTGAGAACCGTACCCGGTTCCTCCGCACCGGCATCCGCAATGCCCAGCAGAACACCTCTTCTGACTTTATCGTCACCTCTCGTCTGAACATCTATGACGGCTTCCCGTATCCCAACGGATTCGGCGTCGGCACTGATGGCAGCATCACGCCTGACCTCACCGAAGCCAAGAAGCTCATCGGTATCCTGCACAACGACCTGGGCGTGAAGATGCTGGACGTAACCATCGGCAATCCCTACTTTAACCCCCACGTCAATCGTCCCGCCGACATTCAGCCCTATGAGCTGCCCGAGTCTCCTCTGGTTGGTCTGGCCCGTATTCTGGACTGCGCCAAGGAGATCCAGCAGGCTTATCCTGGCCTGGCTGTTATCGGTTCTGGTCTGAGCTATCCGAGACAGTTTGCCGATCAGTTGGCTGCTGGCGCGCTGGAGCAGGGCTACTTCACCCTGGCAGGTTTTGGCCGGATGGCATTTGCCTATCCCACCTTCCCCAAGACCATTCTGGCTGGCGAACCCCTGGATCCCCGTCAGTGCTGCATCGCCTGCGGCAAATGCTCTCTGCTGATGCGGTATGGCTCCAAGGCTGGCTGCGTTGTTCGCGACCGTCTTTACACTGAACTCTTTAAAGAGGCCAGCAAGGGCAAGACCCCTGTTGTCTGCTGATTTCTTCTGCGTATAATCTGAAAGGAAAGGTTGATTTATCATGAAAAAGACAGCTATCGTCACAGGTTCCCGCCGGGGCATCGGCCTGGCCATTGCCAAGAAACTCATGAGCAACGGCTTTACCGTAATCCTTTGTGATGTTGTGGAGAAGACCGAGGTAGAGGAGCTCCTGAAGGAGCTGAACCAGAACGGTGAAGCAGACTACATCCGCTGCGATATCTCCAAGGATGCTGACCGCAAGAACCTGATTGACACTGTCGTTGAGAAGTACGGCCGTCTGGACGTGCTGGTCAACAACGCCGGCGTGGCCTGCGCTGTCCGTCTGGACGTGCTGGAAACCACCGAGGAGTCTTTTGAGCGCCTGATGCGGATCAACTGCGAGGGCACCTTCTTCATGTGCCAGACCGCTGCCAATAAGATGATTGCCTGCAAGGCTGCTGGTGTGGAGGATTACACTCCCCGCATCGTCAACATCTCCTCCATGTCCGCTTACACTTCTTCTGTTTCCCGCGGCGAGTACTGCATTTCCAAGGCTGGCATCGCCATGGTGACCAAGCTGTTTGCTGACCGTCTGGCTGAGGAAGGCATCCCCGTCTTTGAAGTTCGTCCCGGCATCATCATGACCGATATGACCGCTGTGGTCAAAGAGAAGTACGAGAAGCTCATCGCTGAGGGCGTTACCCCCATCCGCCGCTTTGGCCAGCCCGAGGACGTGGCCAACTGCGTCATGGCTGCCTGCACCGGCCTGCTGGACTTCGGCACCGGCACTGTGCTCAACGCTGACGGTGGCTTCCACATCCAGAGACTGTAATCTTCTCCCACAAAAGGACGTGTGACTGTGAAATTTATCGAGCTTTGCGGCAAACAGGCCGCCGTCATCTCGCTGGATACCCTGGTCATCGGTACCGGCTGCGCTGGCTTCAATGCTGCTGACACCCTGTATGACTTGGGCCGGACTGATATTGCCATCCTCACCGAGGGTGTCAACATGGGTACCTCCCGTAACACCGGCAGCGACAAGCAGACCTACTATAAGCTGTCCCTCTGCTCTGATGGTGCTGACAGCATCTACGAGCTGGCTGAGAACCTCTTTGCCGGCGGCAGTGTCAACGGCGATACCGCTCTCTGTGAGGCAGCGGGCTCTGTCCGTTCCTTCATGAAGCTGGTCAACCTGGGCGTTCCGTTCCCCACCAACCGCTACGGCGAGTATGTGGGCTACAAGACCGACCATGACCCCCGCCAGCGCGCTACCTCCTGTGGCCCCCTCACCTCCAAGATCATGACCGAGAAGCTGGAGGCTTCTGTCATGAAGAAGGGCATCCGGATCTATGACCGGATGCAGGCTGTGCGGCTCCTCACCAAGGACGGCGCTGTCACCGGCCTGCTGGCCATCGATCTGAACCGTCTGTCCGAGGAAGACCCCGCTGTCACCATCTTCCTCTGCAACCACATTGTGATGGCTACCGGCGGTCCCGCCATCGCCTATGACGCTTCGGTTTACCCCGAGAGCCAGACCGGCATGAGCGGCATGGCCCTGGAAGCTGGTGCCGACGGCTGCAACCTTCAGGAGTGGCAGTATGGCCTGGCCTCCACCAAGTTCCGTTGGAACGTCTCCGGTACCTACCAGCAGGTACTTCCTAAGTACATCGCCATCGACAAGGACGGCAACGAGCGTGAGTTCCTCACCGAGTACTTCGAGGATCCGGCCAGAGCACTGGACATGGTCTTCCTCAAGGGCTACCAGTGGCCCTTTGACACCCAAAAGATCTCCGGCTCTTCCATCATCGACATCATTGTTCATCACGAGATCTTCCACAAGGGCAACCGGGTATACATGGACTTCCGCAGCGATCCTGCCGGTCTGGAAACTGGCTTTGACAAGCTGAGCGAGGAGACCTACCACTACCTGGACCGCTCCGGCGCCCTGGCTGCTACGCCTATCCGCCGGTTGGAGATCATGAATCCCCAGGCCATTCAGCTCTATGCTGACCACGGCATCGACCTGTACACCGAGCCGCTGGAAGTGGCTGTTTGCGCCCAGCATCACAACGGTGGTATCGCCGTAGACGAAAACTGGCAGAGCACCATCAAGGGACTCTATGTGGCTGGTGAAGCCGCTGGTACCTTTGGTATTGCCCGTCCCGGTGGATCGGCACTGAACTCCACTCAGGTGGGCTCTCTCCGTGCCGCAGAAGCCATTGCCTGGAGCAAACAGCAGCCGGTGGCTGAAACTCCCGATGAGGAGCAGCTGAAGGCCGCTTCTCAGCTGATTGGTGAGCTGGAAAGCCTGCGCAAGCCCGGCGGTGTGGATCCCTTCCAGATCCGGGTTGACGCCCAGAAGGCCATGAGCCTGTCTGCTGCCCATATCCGTTCCCAGAGCGGTATGGACGCCCTGGCCAAGGAGCTGAAGGAGAAGCTGGACGGCTTCTTTGAGAACTGCTCGGTAGAGCACTGCTACGAGCTGGCTCATGCCCTCAAGACCCGGGACATGCTGCTGGTTCAGCTGGCTGCCCTGTCTGCCATGTCTCTCACCGGTGAGAACTGCCACAGCCGCGGTTCCGCACTGGCGGTATCTGAAGATGGCACCAAGGTGGAGATGGACGGCCTGTCTGCTGGCGAGGAACTGGCTGCCTACCGGTATCTGCCCGGCGACAACAGCCATCGTGCTGACTGGGTACGCACCACCTGCACCAGCGCTGGATTTGGCTCCTCCTTCGAGCCGGTACGGCCTCTCATCCGCACCGACGACTGGTTTGAAAAGACCTGGAGCGAGTACGAAGCCAGAAGAAACGGCAACGCCTGATTTTCTGCTGATTGTGAATCCCCGTAGCCTTCGGGCTGCGGGGATTTTGCTGTTTAAACAAAACCGGCGCCGTTCTGTTACAGACGGTGCCGGTTTTTCGGGTCAGGGATGAAACTTTACAGGCTCAGCTTGTGCATCTGCTCGCAGTAGTACTGGACATTCTCAAATTTGGCGTCAGGAGCGATACGGTGGTCGGGGCAGGGAATGTAGCCGCCCAGCTGCATCAGCGCCTTGAGCCGTTCGATTTCCTGGTCGATGGCCTTGTAATCCCGGGCAAACAGGGTCTTATTCATGCCACCGACACCTCGGAGCTGACGGCCGTATTTCTCCCGCCAGGGACCAATGCTGGCATTCCAGGTACCCACCTCGATGGGGAACATGGTGTTGACCCCGTTTTCCAGCCAGGTGGGAATCAGGGAGTCGATCAGACCGTCACAGTCCACCGACACAATGTCGATGCCGTACTGACGCAGCAGGCCGGTGATTCGCCGGTAATGAGGACCAACGATGTCATGGAAGGAGGAAGGTGTCACCAGCGGGCCGTTTTTGAAACAGATATCCTCCCAGAAATGGGCAAAATCGAAGGTAGCACCGGTTTCCAGAATCTTTTTGACACAGCGGTAGCAGACCTCTGCCATGATATCTACAATTTCCTGATAGAGTTCTTCGTCATCGGCATAGAGGTAACTCAATTCCTCCACGCCCAGCAGGTTGCGCATATCGCCCATAAGAGAACCGCAGTGAAGGCCCCGTGGAAAGGTGCGGTCGGTTTCATTGGCCAATTTCTGGAAAGTGGCTACATCTACTCGTTCCTCGCACCATTGCAGCTTGGGCAGGTATTCCTGCTCCCAGGCTTCCCGTCCGGTGAGGCTGGTGCCGATTTCAGAGGGAATGGAGACGACGCCCGGTTTGACCTTGACGATCAATCCCTGATGGTCCCGGATGATCCGGCTGCCGTCCGCCTTTTCTTCCAAAAGCTTTTCCTCAAAAGCGGGTAAAAGGCCAGTATGGCCGCCTTTGCAGCAGCTCCAGTTGAAGTCAAAGCCCAGCTTTCTCATGACCGACTGATCAGCAGGAGAGTTGTCACCCTGCCGGGCGTAGCCGTCGGCTTCCTCTTTGGTGATGTGACCCTCTGCTGCCCATTTATAAAGTGTTTCCCGCCAGTATCCGAAGGACACCACCGGCATCTGATCGAAATTTTCATAGTGAAGAATTGCATTGACATTTTCACGAAGATTCATGACAGAAACTCCTTTGATGGTAAAAAATTCCGGAAAATGGCTGGCCCCGATGGGGCATAACCTTCCGCTGATACTAGCATACCGGTTCTTGCTTTTTGTTTCAATCCCAAATCGAGTGGAATGATACCGAAATATTGCGCTTGTTCTGTTTGGGTGGTATACTGGAGTCAAAGGGGTGGAAAAGATGGTCAATGCATATCAGTTGGGAGAGGGTATACGGCAGGTGGTACCGGTAACCAACCGAACTATTATTGAAAAGCTGCCCTTTTATGTGAATAAACTGGGGTACTTTGACTGTGGCAGCGATTATTTTACCCGTCGGGAAGGGCATCCAGAGTGCCTGCTGCTTTATACGATTCAAGGGCGGGGCGTGATAGAGTATCAGGGTGTACATGCAGAGATTCCTGAAAATTGCGCTGCCGTTATTGATTGCCGCCGGTATCAGCTTTACCGCAGTGAGGGCGACCGGTGGGAGTTTTATTGGATTCACTTTGACGGACAGTGCGCCATTTCCTTTACCGATCTGCTGAACCATGACGGGCTGGAGATCATCCGGCTGGGACGCAGCCTGGATTTTCCGGCCTGCTTTCTGGAGATGCGCCGACTGGTTGAGGCGGGGGGCTGGGAGATGGAGCTGAGTCTTTCCAACGCCATGCACCAGCTGCTCATCACCCTGATCAGCCTTCAGCACCGCCAGCTGGCCATGGAGCGATACCAGACCCGGATGCCGGATCTTCAGCGGGTGCTGCGCTTGCTTCACAGCCATTTTGCGGAGGAGCTGACGGTGGACTGGATGGCGGCAGAGGCCCGTATGAGCCGGTATCACTTTATCCGTTGCTTTCAGGAGGTGGTAGGGGAGAGTCCTTACCATTATCTGACCCTTTACCGAATCAACCAAGCTAAAAAGCTACTGGCCGACACAGATCTGACTGTTCAGGAGATTGCGTTACAGGTAGGATTTTCCAATGCCAAAAACTTTATTGCCGCCTTTAAAAAGCATGCCTTCGCCACCCCCAGCCAGTATCGGCGCCAGCTGCCGGGATAAGAATATCAAGGGAGATGTTGTCATGGAAAAACGGGAAATTTACAATGAGAACCGCCGGCCCACCGGCCGGTATTTGACGCCGGGAGAAAAGCTTGCGCCGGGTGAATATCTGGTAGCGGTAGGCGTCTGGGTTTTCAATGAAAAGAATCAGGTACTGCTTACCCGGCGGGCATTGACCAAGCGTTTTGCTCCTGGCCTTTGGGAAAATACGGGTGGTCATCTGACCATGGGGGAGGACAGCCGCTCTGCTACTGTCCGGGAGCTGTTTGAGGAGACCGGCATCCGGGTAGAGCCGGAACAGCTGGTGCTGCTGGGACAGATTAAGGAAGCACCTTATTTCGGTGACGACTACGCGGTCCGGCTGGATTTCACCCCTGCGGAGATTCGCTTTCAGCCTGGAGAGACTGACGCTGCCAAATGGGTTAGCCGGGAAGAGTTTGAAGCTATGATTGTTTCTGGTGAACTGGCGCCCTCAGTGGTGTCCCATCTGGCACCTCACCGGGATGCCTTTGACCGGATGTGGAAAACAGAGAAATGAATGCCTGAAAGCCCTGTGGAGGGTTCAGCTGTCCTTCGAGAAGTTGTCCGCCACAGGGCTTTCTGTTCTTTTTTATGCAAAATCTAAGCCAAAACCAACAAAAACTAAAATTGACTGTCCTCAAAAATATGATATACTGAAAATGTAAACAAAATTCCCCTATAACCATTTGAAGGAGGTACCATTATGTGGGAAGATTTCATCGGCTCCCCCGCCTTTATTGCGATCGTGGCAGTATTGGTCATCATTCTGCTGGTTCTGATTTGCTGGAAGCGGGTACCAGCTGATAAGGCCATGGTCATCACCGGTCTGCGGAAGCGAGTCCTGGTGGGCAAGGGCGGCGTGCAGATTCCTTTTTTGGAGACATCCTGCATCATCTCCCTGGAAGCAGTTTCGATGACCACTGACATCACCGAAGCCCCCTCCAAGCAGGGTATCTTTGTGGATATTGCCGGTACTGCTGTAGTCAAGGTGGACAACGATCCCAAGATGGTGCTGGTGGCAGTGGAACAGTTCTGCAATGGCAATGCTGAGCGTACCACCCAGAATATCCGCACTGTTGTGGAGCAGATCCTGGAAGGTAAGCTGAGAGGCATCGTCTCCACCCTGACTGTTGAGCAGATCAACGAAGACCGGGTGGCCTTTGAGAACTCCATTGAGGAGAGCATCACCCGAGAACTGGAGGCCATGGGCCTGCGGCTGCTGTCTTACACCGTGCTGAAGATCGCTACCCAGGGTGGTTACCTGGAAAACCGGGCCATTCCCCAGATTGCCCAGTCCAAAGCAGATGCCGACATTGCATCGGCTGAACGCCGTCGGGATACCGAGGTCAAAACAGCTGAAGCCACCCGGGAGGGTGAGAAAGCCAAGCTGAGCGCCCAGGCGGAGATCGCCGAAAGCGCCCGTGACATGAAGCTGCGCACTGAAAAATACCGTGCTGAGCAGGACAAAGCGAAGGCAGACGCCGACGTTTCCTACCGGCTGCAGGAGATCGAAAACAGCAAGATTGTCGCAATGCGTCAGGCAGAGCTGGCCCAGAAAGAAGCTCTTGTGGTAGAAGAACAGCTGGTAGCCAGCGTCAAGAAGCCCGCCGATGCGGAGAAGTACCGCACCGAGGTAGAGGCTGAAGCCAGCAAGATCAAGTCTATCCGGGAGGCGGAAGCCCGTGCAGAGGCCATCCGCATTGAGGCCCAGGCACAGGCAGAGGCCCGCCGTCTTCAGGCGGAGGCAGAAGCCGATGCCATCCGGCTGAGAGGTGACGCCGACGCTGAGGCCATCCGGGCCAAGGGTATTGCAGAAGCCGAAGCCAAGGACCGCCTGGCTGAAGCCATGAAGAAATACGGCGAAGCCGCTGTGGTGGAAATGGTCATTCAGCAGCTGCCCGCTATCATGACTGCCGTTTCCAAGCCCATGGAACAGATCGACAAGATCACCGTCATCGACAATGGCAGTGGACAGGGCGCCTCCAAAGTGGCCCGTACAGTGTCGGATGTGGCTACCAATGGACTGGAAGTGCTTAACGACCTGACCGGTATTGACCTGGCGCAGATGATGCGCAACTTTGTGGAGCGCAGTGCGCCCCAGGAAGAAACCCCGTCTGCTTCTGAAGGAGGCGAAGAGGATGGTACATCTGTTTAATCGAAAAATGCTGCTTTCGGACCCTTCCGCTCAGGAGGCTGCCCGGGTACGTCTGCTGCTGAAGCAGGCAGGGATTCCCTTTTCTGAAAAGACCAGCCGGGTGCGGGGCATTATCGGCCGGTTTGGGGATGTTCAGGTTACACGGCAGTATAATATGCCCTATGAACGGGCCAGCGTACAGGAAAACCCCATGTTCTATACCATTTATGTACGCAGAAAGGATTTTAATGAGGCAAAGGCCCTTTGTGGATAAAGGAGGCCATTTTGCCTGAAATGTCATGGAATATATTGTCATCGCTGCCCTGGGTGGTGCAGCGCTGGTGGTTTTGCTGCTGGGAATGCGGCAGCTCTACCTGGATGCGGGAGCTTCCCTCACCGGTGAGCTGTTTCCCACCCGGGCAGAGCCCGCAGTCCTGCTGGATAAGCGGCAGGGTGAACCTGCACCGGTGCCTAATCTCTTTACCGGCAGCGGATACTATCTGCTGTTTGGGCTGGAGAGCGGGGAATCCATCTGGTGCAGCGTCTCCCAGTGGACCTATTACCGCTGCTGGCGGGGAGAGGAGGGCATCCTCACCCATCAGGGAAATCGGTTTTATCAGTTTATCGCCCAGAAGCCATTGTCCCAGCTGCTGCAAAAGGGCCGGGACAGCTGGCAGAGGGTGGTAGGCAGCGGGGATGCGGCACAGCACCTTCCGGAGGATACAGTAGAGGAAAAAAGGCAAAATAAAGGATAAAAAGCTGGCAGGCAAGGGGAACTTCCCTTAAGCCTGCCAGCTTTTTACTGCATTTTTTCCATGGCGCTCACCAGCTCATCTACCTTTTGGCGGATGGCGGCTTCATCCTGGGAGAGGAACGCGTCCCGGACACAGTGCTCAATATGGGCCCGGAGGATTTCCCGGTCTGCCTTGGCCAGCATGGCGGACGCCGCCCGCAGCTGGGCGGAGATGTCCATACAGTACCGGTCCTCTTCGATCATCCGCAGCACCCCATCTAGCTGACCCCGGGCGGTCTTGACCAGACGGGTGACGGCGGTCTTATCTGCCATCATGGGACGGCCCTCAGGTGAGGCTGACGACCTGGTAGCCAGCTTCCGTGACGGCATTCACCAGAACCTGATCCTCCACCGGGGCGGACAGGGTGATGGAAGCGGTGCCAGCGGCCAGATCCACAGTGGCGGTGACGCCTTCCAGTGCATTCAGGGCCTTTTCCACCCGGCCGGAGCAATGGGCGCACATCATACCTTCAATTTTCATCAGCTTGTTCATAACAGTTTCTCCTTTCGATTGTTGGGATGTTTGAGCTTGAGGAATTTCCTCAAGATGGGACATTTGGACAGTTGAAGCAGGGACTTCCTGGGCAGCTTTTTCAGCCTTCCGGCTGCCGGGAGAGAAGAAACGCAGACGCAGGGCGTTGGACACCACGCAGACTGAACTCAGGCTCATGGCAGCAGCGGCAAAGATGGGATTCAACTTCAGCTGGAATGCCGGGTAGAGCAATCCGGCTGCTAGCGGAATACCGATGCTGTTGTAGAAGAGTGCCCAGAAGAGATTCTGCCGGATGTTGCGCATCACTGCCCGGCTCAGCCGGATCATGGCGGGCACATCCTGCAAATCGCTGCGTACCAGCACCACATCTGCCGATTCCATGGCAATGTCAGTGCCAGCACCGATGGCGACACCCACATCTGCCCGGGCCAGGGCAGGCGCATCGTTGATGCCATCGCCCACCATGGCGACCCGGCGGCCCTGCTGTTGCAGGCGGGCCACGTTGGCCTCCTTGTCTTGGGGGAGCACCTCGGCAATGGCTTCATCAAGCCCCAGCTCTTTCTGGATGGCGCCAGCAGTCACCCGGTTGTCACCGGTGAGCATGACCACCGAAATGCCCATCTGCTGAAGTTCCTGTACCGCAGCAGGACTGGTGGGACGCACCGGATCCGCTGCCGCCAGAATTCCTGCCAGACGGCCATCGGCCGCTGCAAAAAGGGGCGTTTTGCCCTCTGCGGACAGCCGGGCAGCAGCTTCGCTGGCTTCGCCCAGAACGATGCCTTCCTGTTCCATGAGCCGGGCGTTGCCCACCAACAGCGAATGTTCCTCCACCTTACCAGCGATTCCCAACCCTGGCAGGGTGCGGTATTCGGTGACCGGCTGCAAGGAGAGCTTCTGCTCCCCGGCCCAGGCGAGGATGGCCTCTGCCAGCGGATGCTCCGACTGCTTTTCCAGAGAAGCGGTCCAGCGGATCAGTTCCTCTGGCGTGGTTTGGCCACAGGTGACAATATCAGTGAGCACCGGCTGCCCCTGGGTAATGGTGCCAGTCTTGTCCAGCACGACCGTATCAATTTTGTGGGCGGTTTCCAGTGCTTCAGCAGACTTGATGAGGATGCCGTTCCGGGCACCGGTGCCAGTACCCACCATGATGGCAGTGGGCGTGGCGAGGCCCAGGGCACAAGGGCAAGAGATGACCAGCACCGAGATGACAATGTTGAGGGCAAAGGGGATACTTTCTCCGGCGATTAGCCAGATGATACCCGCCAGCAGCGCAATGCCGATAACCACCGGCACAAAGATGCCGCTGATCTTATCGGCCAGCCGTGCAATAGGGGCCTTGGAAGAGGCCGCATCTTCCATCAGCCGGATGATCTGGGCCAGGGTGGTGTCTTCGCCTACCTGAGTGGCCCGGAACTGGAGGTAACCGGTTTTGCAGATGGTGGCGCCGGTGACCCGGCTGCCGGGCTCTTTGGCGGCGGGGATGCTCTCGCCGGTGAGGGCGGATTCATCCACCGAAGCATTGCCTCTTTCTACCACACCATCTACCGGAATCGTCTGGTCAGAACGAATGACGATCAGGTCGCCCGGCTGAAGCTGGGCGGTGTCCACTTCAATTTCCTGCCCGTCCCGCAGGACGGTGGCAGTGGCGGGCCGAAGCGCCATCAGGCTGGAGATGGCGTCGGAGGTGCGGGCCTTTGCCCGGGCCTCCAGGAATTTGCCCACTGTAATCAGGGTGAGGATCATACCAGCAGATTCAAAGTACAGGTCCATCGCGGTGTGATGAGCCTGGGCAAAATCTCCGTCCGCCAACGCATAGCCCAGCCGGAACATCGAGATGACGCCATACAAAGTGGCAGAAGCTGAACCAATGGCAATCAGCGAGTCCATATTGGGCGCACCCCGGAACAGGGTAGAGAAGCCCACCTGGAAGTATTTCCGGTTGAGAAAAAGCACCGGAATCAGCAGCAGGAACTGGGTGAGAGCCAACGTCATGACGTTCCGGTCTCCCAGCAGGAATCCGGGTAGCGGCCAGTGGAACATATGCCCCATGCAGATGTAAAAGAGGGGAACGGTGAACACGACCGACCAGATCAGCCGCTTTTTCATCTGCCGGCTTTCATCCAGGGCCGGAGAGGTTTGGGAGCCCGCTGCAGTTTTCTGTTCGGCCTGAGGAAGGGAGGCGCCATAGCCTGCCTTTTCTACAGCTTGAATCAGGGCGGCTTCGTCCACCTGGGATTCGTCATAGGTGACGGTGGCGCAGTTGGTCATCAGGCTGACATTGGCATCAGTGACGCCAGGCGTCTTTTTCAGTGCCTTTTCCACATGGGCGGAGCAGGCCGAGCAGGTCATGCCGGTGACATCGAGACGTTTTTTTATCATCAGAGTGACACTCCTTTCAGAACAAGAGATACCCCCCTGGGGTGGGGTATTTATACTATACCATATGAGTGGCTTTTTGTCAAGTGTCTTCTTCACGAAGCAAAAAACGGTTGAAAAGCAGGAAAACGCACAAAAACAGCTGTAAAGCAGATTGCTTTACAGCTGTTTTTCACGCTAAATAAAGGCTTTCAGGAGATATGATCCCCGTTCTTTCAGGAGATATGATCCCCGTTCAGGTGGCTTTGGGCAGGTTCCAGCGGTAATGGGTGGCCATCATCCGCACGATGATGACCGCCACAGCCCCGATGATCATAGCCCAGTCCCAGGGAACGCTGCCCCACAGGGTGATGCAGAGGATAGCGCCGAAGATAGAGGCGCAGGCGTAAATATGCTTGCGCAGGACAAAGGGAGTTTCTCCGGCCATAATATCCCGCAGGATGCCGCCGCCGATGCCGGTCATGACACCCAGGAAGACCAGCAGGAACCGAAAGTTCCCATATCCCGCCCGGATGGCGCTGTTGATACCCAGTACCGTAAAGGCCCCCAGTCCGATGGCGTCCAGGATGTTCATGACCTGCTCGTAGATCAGGATAAACTGGCTTTCCATAATAGAGGGCCGCAACTTGACCATAAAAAAGATAATCAGCACCGTTGCTGCCGCCAGCATCATATAGATCGGATACCGGAAGGTAGTAGGCGGTGTGATGCGGAGAATAACGTCTCGAATGATACCGCCGCCTACAGCGGTGGTGGCGCCCAGCACCAGAACGCCGAAGATGTCCAGATGCTTCCGGATAGCCAGCATGGCACCGGAGGAGGCAAAGGCGATGGTGCCGATGATCTCGATGAGCAGCGTGACGGAAAAGTTAGGCATGGCGCTCTCCTTCTTGAGGGGATGGGCAGCAGCAGGCGGCCTTCCAGATCAGGTGCAGGCCCCGGGATGCTGCCAGATAGCGGATGTATTCCCGTGCATCCTGGTCATGGCGGAAGAACTGGAGGGGCACAGTTTCCCGGTACCAGTCCGAATCGATGGCCAGCCAGACCTCGCCCACCGGTTTACCCTCTGAGGCAGCCGGACCGGCATTTCCGGTAACGGCTACACCGATAGGGGCGCCCGACAACCGGCGCACGCCGGCGGCCATGGCTTCTGCCACCTGGGCGGATACAGCGCCATATTGCTGGAGTAGCTCCTCCGGAACGCCCAACAGCTTAGCCTTCATCTGGTTGGAGTAAGTGACAACACCGCACTGGAAGACAGCAGAGGAGCCGCTGACTTCAGTCAGGCGTTTGGCCAGATAGCCACCGGTGCAGCTCTCCGCCACAGCAGCCTCCAGGCCCTTTTCCGCCAGCGCTCTTACAGCGGCCGTCTGCAAATCGCCCACATCCACGCCATAAAGATAGGCGCCGGCCTTTTCTTTGATGGCAGCCAGCGCCGGCGCCATCAGGGCCTCTGCGTCAGCAGCCGTATCAGCCCGGGCGGTGACCCGCAGCATGACTTCACCAGTCTTGGCGTAGGGGGCAATGGTGGGATTGCAGCCCTTTTCCATCATATCCCGCAGCAGATCTTCCAGCGAAGACTCGCCGATGCCATAGAAATGGAGGTTATGGGAGAGAAGAGTCTGCTTTTGCTCTTTCATCAGCAGGGGAACGACCCAGTTGTCGAACATGGGCTTCATTTCTCGGGGAGGACCGGGGAGCATAATAGCGGTTTTGCCGTCCTGCTGGATGGCGCAGCCGGGTGCAGTACCGTTGGGGTTGTCGAAGATGATGGCACCCTCGGGCATCATGGCCTGTTTGCGGTTGTTGGGGGTCATTGTGCGACCGCTCTTTTCAAAGTACCGCTGAATCTGATCCAGCGAGGGCTGATGCAGCGTGAGCTTCCGGCCAAACCAGGCAGCGATGGTCTCCTTGGAGAGGTCGTCGTAGGTAGGGCCCAGTCCACCGGTGGTGATGACAATGTCTGCCCGGGAAAAGGCCAGATCAAGGCTTTCCCGCAGCCGGTCGGGATTGTCTCCCACTACAGACTGATGATAGACGCAGATTCCCAGCACCGCCAGTTCCTTGGCGATGTAGGCGGCGTTGGTGTTGACAATGTCGCCCATCAGGATTTCAGTACCGATACACAGAATTTCAGCGGTTCTTTCCGCCATGGAAATCATCCTTCCAGATACAGGATACGGCTGCCTGTATGCGAGCCACCGTCATTATAGCACCTTTTGACGGCGTTGTAAAATCTTTTTTACCGCATTTTTGCAGGAAATATTCTCACAAATGAAAATTTGTGTTATACTATAAGGTAGAGGCCTTTATGGACAGTGAGCAGACAGGAGGAAAAAAGATGGAATATCGTGTCTTTCAGGATGCAGTGTACCTTCGGTTGGACCGGGGGGATGAGGTTGTTTCTGCCATTGGACAGGTGTGCCGTCAGGAGAACATCACCCTGGGCACCATCTCTGGACTGGGAGCGGTCAATCATATTCAGGTAGGGCTTTACCAGGTGGAGCAGCGGCAGTACCATGCCAATGTCTTTGACCGGGACATGGAAATTGTCAGCCTGACCGGCAACATCACCACGAAGGATGGGGCGCTCTATCTCCATATTCACGGTTCCTTTGCAGATATCACCGGACAGGTGGTAGGCGGTCACCTCAATGAAGCGGTCATCAGTGCCACCGGTGAAATTGTGATCCGGGTAGATCATGGTCAGGTGGAGCGGCGGATGGACGACCAGGTGGGACTGAATGTTTTTGTGCTGAATTCTGAAAACAGTTGAAACCAAATGGTATGCTCTGTCGTTTTCTGTATATAACAGAAAGATGAAGAGATGGTTTGATGTGGTCAGGCTGCTGTTCATATTTTATCTTGTTTCACAGAAAACACAGTGATATTGATTCAGGGCGTTTTTGGATGTGAAGGTGAAGGAGGAATTGCAGGATGTCGTCTGTGCGGGTTGCATCCTTTAATTTGAAGCATGATTTTTTTCTGGCCAGGAGAAACCGCTGGCAGTACCGCAAAGAGCTGGTACAGCAGCTGATTGAACAGGTGAGCCCTGTCATCATGGGTGTGCAGGAACTGATGCCGGATATGCGGGAGGACCTTTCCCAGATGCTGCGGGATTACAGCATCTTCGGCTTTGGCCGCAGCCGGCGGCTGGGGGATGAGGAATCTGCCATTCTGGTGCACAACCGTCAGAACCGTGTCCGCTTTGACAAGACCTTCTGGCTGTCCCGTCATCCGGAGCGGCAGGGGAGCCGGGCGCTTTTTGCCATGTTCCCCCGGATCTGCACCGTCTGTGAGGTGGATGTGGCCAGCCTGGGACAGCGGATCCGGGTGTTTAACACCCACTTTGACCACATCTGCGGCCCTGCCCGGACCCTGGGTGCCCGAACCATCCTTCATTATATGCACCAGCTGAATCAGGTGGAAAAGCTGCCCACCATTCTGATGGGGGACATGAACGCCGGCCCTGACAGTGCGGCCATTCGTCTCCTGCGGAACAATCTTCACGATTACCCCGATATCCACCTCCAGAGTATCTATGACAGCCTGGATCCATCGGGCATCTTTGGAACCTACCATGGCTTTAAGGGAAGAAAGGGAAAGTCACCCATCGACTATATTTTCTTCACCGAGGAGTTCCAGGTGGAAAACGCCTATATTGACACCACCAGCCTGGATGGCCTGTATCCGTCAGATCACTATCCGCTGGTTGCCGATCTTTGTCTGCGCTGAAAACAGGAAAACCCGCTGTGTGCTCATTGGGACTTTTCCCAAAGCACAGCGGGTCCTTTTGTTTTATGGCTCATACCGTACCCCAAAAGCTGCTGCCATGGCGACGGCCTGCTCCAGTCCGATCCGGGCATTTTTCCAGTTGGCGGTTTGGAAATTCAACCTTTCCAGCAGGGCACTGCGAAGGTCGGCTTCCTGAAAAGAGGTTCTGTTGATGTTGGCCTCTCGCAGGTCACACCGGAGAAAGGCGGATTTCTGGAAATTGACGTTGGAGAGGTCGGCCCCCCGGAAGGAGAGATCAGAAAATTGACGGCGGGAGAGATTCTGTCCGGTCAGGATGGTGTAAGACCAGTCACCCGGCCCCAGCTTTGTTCCTTTCAGATGGGCATTGGCGAAGCAGCTGCCCGTCATTTTGCAGTCGGAAAAGACGGCATCCCGGCAGTCGGCAAATTCAAAGCTGCACCGGAGAAAGGCTGAACCGCTGATGATGGCCTCCTGAAACCGGGCGCTTTCAAAGGTACAGCTTTCAAATTGACACTGCTTGATGCGGATCCGGGCAAAATTGGCCTCATCAAACCGGCAGCGGATAAAAGTCATCCCTTCCAGTACATCCTCCAGAATCTCTGCTTCGGAAAAATCTGTATCCCGGTATTCGCGTTCGTCAAACATGGGCATCCTCCTGTTGGCAGGCCGGACAGAGGCCGAAGATCTCCAGCGAGTGGCCGGTGATGACAAATCCACTGCGGCCGGCGATTTCCTCGGCAAAGGCCTCCACCGGGCAGCCGTCCAGCAGCACCCGTTTACGGCAGCGGATGCAGATCAGGTGGTGGCGGTGTCCACCGCTTTTGAGGAAGAAGCACTGGCTGCTGCTGCCGGGAAGCTCAGTCCGGGAGACCAGCCCTTTTTCCTCCAAAGATGCCAGTGCCCGGTAAACGGTGGAAAGGCCGAATTCCTGCCCTTTTTCCCGCAGGGCCATGAAAATCTGGTCTGCTGTGAGACTTTCTTCCTCCTGAAGGAGTTCCAGAATCGCCATCCGTTGACGTGTGACCTTCAGTCCGGCCCGGCGCAGCAGATCAGCCTGACAATTTTCACAAGGCATGATACTTCCTCCTCAGACAAACAGCTGGAACAGGTGGATCACGGTGCCGCAGAGCAGCGAGCAGAGGAAGGTGCAGAGAATCACCAGTCCGGCCTTTTTGGCAGGCGCCCGGCGCAGCAGCACCAGATAGCCGAATCCTGCACCGGCGCAGAGTCCGGCCACAGCCGAACCAAAGGTAATGCTGCCGTTCATCATCAGTTCAGCCAGCACCACTGAGGGAGCACAGCTGGGAATCAGTCCGATAACGGCGCAGAGCAGCGGCTGAAGCACATTCCCACTCAGCAGCAGGGTAGAGAGACGCTCCTCTCCGATCAGCTCCACGGCGAGGGTAATGATGAACATCACAGCAGCCAGAAAGCCCGCCAGTTTCAGGGTACGCACCAGAGCGCTCCGCCAGAGGGGGCCGTCGCAGCAGCCGCAGGCGCCTTCCAGCTGGAACTCGATTTCGGCATCTTCATCCTCCGGCTCGTTCCAGATCAGATGCTCCTTGCGGAAGACGGTGCACCGCAGCAGAAAACCCATAGCAATGGCGATGACCAGCTTGACCAGAATCAGGCCCAAAGCCAGGCCCATGCTTTCCGGGTGGGCCAGCAGCACCGGCACGGCTTCATCCGAGGTGGCGAGAAAGACTGCCACCAGCGCCGCACCGCTGAGAATCCGTCCGGCGTAAAGGGAGGAGGCGGCAGCGGCAAAGCCGCATTGGGGCAGGCATCCGGCCACTGCACCGGCCACGATACCCAGTCCCCGGGGCAGATTGGCCAGCCGTTCCACTGCATTGGAGCGGGCTTCCAGCCAGCCCATGAGCAGGTAGACCAGATAGAGCAGTGGCAGCGCTTTCAGGGTTTCCAGCACCGTATGGGACAGTGCATGTAATAAAGCATGGGACATAAAAATTCCTCCAGGACAAAGATTTCAGATTCTAAATGAGAATGATTCGCATTTGCAAGTATAGTCTTCTTTTGCTGAATTGTCAAGTAGGGAGTGGAAGAGAGGAGGAAAAGCAGAAACCTTTTGGATGCTTCACAAAATGGTCACAAAGAACAGGTAAAATAAAGAAAAAAAGACAGGAGGAAGCGCCATGCCCCATATTCTGATTGTAGATGACGAGGAGAACATCCGGGCGATCATCAAGAAATACGCTCTTTTTGAAGGATACGAGGTTTCCGAGGCAGCAGATGGAATGGAAGCGGTGGAGCTCTGCCGGAAAAACCGGTATGATCTGCTGATTCTTGACGTGATGATGCCGGAGCTGGACGGATTTTCCGCCTGCCGGGAGATTCGCAAGACCCAGGACGTACCGGTGATTATGCTCTCCGCCCGTGGAGAGGAGTACGACCGGATTCACGGCTTCGAGCTGGGCGTGGACGACTATGTGGTCAAGCCCTTTTCTCCCCGGGAGCTGATGATGCGGGTGGCAGCGGTACTCAAGCGGGGAAGCCGTCCTGTCGTCGAGGAGACTCCGCAGCGGGAGGTGCTTCGGATAGAGGGCCTGACCATCGATTTCACCGGCCGGATTGTACTGGTGGATGGGGAGCGGGTGGATCTCTCTCCCAAGGAGTACGACCTGCTCTTTTACATGGCCCGCAACCGGGGAATTGCGCTTACCCGGGAAATGCTGATTACCAACGTTTGGGGATACGATTTTTATGGGGATGACCGGACACTGGACACCCATATCAAGCTCCTGCGCCGGAGTCTGGGACCGTACAGCAAGCTGATCGTCACCCTGCGGGGAGTGGGATACCGTTTTGAAGGTTGAAAAAGGGTGGGGGAAAAAGCTGTGGGGACGGCTTTCCATCCGTTGGCGGCTGCTTCTGTATTTTGCGGGCTTTGCTGCTGTCATGCTGGGCCTGCTCTGGACTTTGCAGGTGGTCCTGCTGGATCCCTTCTATCAGGCCATTACGGTGGCAGATGTGCGGAAGTCTTCAGCCGCCCTGTCGAGGCAGCTTTTTTCTCCCGATATTGAACAGACGCTGGAAACCTTGGCAGCAGACAACCAGGTCTGCGCCATGGTTGTCACCAGCGATGGACAGGTGGTGGCTTCAGCCGATACGCTGCCGGACTGCCTGCTTCACCGGATGCGGGCCCGGGATCTGTTTGCCCTTTACACTCTGGCGGTGGAAAACGGGGGCTCCTTTTTCCAGGAATTCAAATGGAGTGAAGCCAGCGATTGGAGTTATCCTACCAGGGTCGTGCTGGAGCAGAAAAAGGGTATCGTCAACGTAGAACTGGCCCAGAACGCCCAAGGAGAGCAGCGGATTCTGCTGGTCAATGCCATGATTACGCCGGTGAACGCCACAGTCCGCACCCTGCGGGTGCAGCTGCTGCTGGTGACCGGGGTGATGCTGGTGCTGGCGGTGGTGCTGGCCTATCTGCTCTCCCGGAAGATCGCCCGGCCGGTGATGGATATCAATGCTTCTGCACGGGCGCTGTCGGGAGGACAGTATACCCCGTACACTGGCAACGGTTACCGAGAGGTCATGGAACTGGATGCCACCCTCACCCGGGCGGCAGCTGACCTGAATCGGGTAGAACAGCTCCGCCGGGAGCTGCTGGCTAATATTTCCCACGACCTGCGTACGCCGCTGACCATGATTACCGGTTATGCCGAGGTAATGCGAGACCTGCCGGGGGAAAACACGCCAGAAAATGTCCAGATCATCATTGACGAGGCCAACCACCTGACCCAGCTGGTCAATGACCTGCTGGATCTCTCCAAGCTCCAGGCTGGCACGGTTTCCCTTACCTTAACCCGGTTCAATTTTACGGAATTGGTCCGCAGCACCCTGTTGCGGTATCAGAAACTCACCGAGAAAAACGGCTATGTTCTTTCCTTTGAGGCAGGAGAGGACGCCTGGGTGGAGGCGGATCAGACTCGCATCTCTCAGGTTATCTATAACCTGATCAACAATGCCATTCATTATACGGGTGACACCAAGGTCATCACCCTCCGGCAGGAGATCGGACAGGATTCAGTCCGGCTGGATGTGATCGACAATGGCGAAGGGATCCCGGAGGATCAGCTGCCGCTGGTCTGGGAGCGCTATTATAAGATTGACAAGGTACACCGGCGCTCTACAGTGGGGACTGGTCTGGGACTTTCCATTGTGCAGAGTGTGCTGGAGCTGCACCATGCCCAGTATGGCGTTACAAGTCAGGTAGGAAAGGGCAGTGATTTCTGGTTCTCGCTGAAAACAGTGACGCCGGAGAAACAAAATTCTGATTGATTTCAGCCGTTTTTCATCTAATCGTCACCTTTCGAGGGTATTCTGATATCATCAGGATGGAGATGCTCCTGAAAACCAGATTGAGCGAGGTGAACGGTGTGTTTCGTAGGTTCCGCCGGTGGCTGGCTGTCGCCGGTCTGATTCTGGCGGCGGTGCTGATGGTAAGCGCACCCTGGAGAAACGTACCGGACATCGCCGCATTTTCCACAGTCTTCTCGGCTGAGGAGCCTTCTGGTACTTCCGAGGTCTTTGATCCGTTCGGGCTACTGCCCGAGGATGCCGTTCAGCAAGACGAGGGTATTTTCGGACAGATGCCGGATATGCGGATTATGTATGAGGGCATGGAAATCCTGGGTGATGTGACGGACCTGTCTCAATTGACCGATGACCAGCGGGAAGCACTGGCCAAGCTGGGCATTCAACCGGAGGCTCTGGTGGAAAACCGGGCCATGCTGGAAACGTTGCTGGAAGAAAACCGGCAGCTGGAGGCAGGAAGGGAACAGCAGCGGCAGCAGTTCTGGCGATGGATTATCGCAGTAATCCTGCTCTTTATCGCGTTGTTTGTTTTGATCTCCTTTTGGTTTCGGCGCAGACGGCGCCGCTGAATTTGCCAGACTTCTTTTCATCATTTCTCCCCAATACAGAAGGCCCGGTTTCAAAAGAACCGGGCCTTCTGTGCATTTAACGGAAAAAGAAAAACCACCGAACCCGTAGGCCCGGTGGTAGCATAACCTTTCAGATATTACTTGGCCAGGAAGGCTTTGCGTCCTTCCACGTAGGCTTTGATGACCTGAACCGAGGCGTCGATACCGATAATGCCGCTGTTGAGACAGAGGTCGTAATTGGTGGCGATGCCCCATTTGGTGTGGGTGTAGAAGCTGTAATAGTTGGCTCTCCGCTTGTCATAGCGCTGAATTTCCCGTTCTGCATTGGAAAGGCTCACGCCATAGACCGAGGTGATTCTCCGGATCCGGTCGGCCATATCGGAGCAGATGAAGATGTTGATGCAGTTGGGATATTCCTTGAGGATGTAGTCTGCGCACCGTCCAACGATAACACAGGAGCCCTTGTCCGCCAGCTGCTTGATGATGTTGTTCTGGATCAGGAAAACCTTGTCGTTGAGAGGCAGATCTGCCACACCAGTAAGACCGCCAGCCATACCAGGGTTGATGGACAGCGTGTAGAGCAGACTGCTGGATGCTTTTTCATCCATCCGTTCAAAGATTTCCCGGCTGAATCCGCTTTGCTCTGCCGCCATCGTAATGAGTTCCTTGTCATAGTAGGGAATACCCAGTGCCTCTGCCAGCTTTTCGCCGATGAGACGCCCGCCGCTTCCATACTGTCTGCTGATGGTAATGATAATATGATTTGTCATGTCAAACCCTCCAATCCGATGGCATAGTCTTGTGACTACAACTTTATTATGCATGACATTTTTCAAATTGTCAAGAAGTTTTGGATATTCTTTACATTTTGATACAAAAAAATACATGGTTTTCGTGCAAATATACGCAAGAAAACCTTTTGTTGACTTTACATAGGGGGCGTGATAAACTAAGAATGATTGTTTTGGGCAGCCGGCGGGATTTTACATAACAAGCTGCCTGTTTGGGAGGAGTTTGGATTGTTGAAATTGCAGATGGCTGCACTGGATCACCATACAGCCGGTCTGACCCGGCGGGAGCCCTTCAGCTTTTCGTCCCAGCGGTGTCAGGAGATTCTGGAGGGATTGAAGACCGTTCCCGGCCTGACAGGAGCCGTGCTGCTGTCCACCTGCAACCGGACGGAGCTATACCTCACCGGTGAGGAGGAAATGCCGCTGCCCCGGCTACTGCTTTGTGCGCAGGCAGGGGTGGATCCGGCGGATTATGAGGGCGCCTTTCTGGAAGGAGAGGGAGAGGGTGCAGCCTGGCATTTGATGGAAGTGGCCTGTGGCCTTCGCTCGATGATTCTCTGTGAGGATCAGATCATCACACAGGTGCGGAAGGCAGCGTCTCTGGCCCGGGAGGCCGGTACCCAGAGTCCGGTGCTGGAGACGCTTTTCCGGACGGCTGCCACAGCCGCCAAAAAGGCCAAGACCCAGGTGACCATTCAGGCGGTGCCCCGTTCTTCGGCTGACCGTGCGGTGGAGCTGTTGAAGGAGCATTTCGGAACCCTGACTGGCCGCCGGGCTATGGTCATTGGCAACGGAGAGATGGGGCGGCTTTGTGCCACCCGGCTGGTGGAGGCAGGCTGTCAGGTGACGGTGACCCTTCGCAGCTATCACCACGGGGAAACGGTGGTGCCTTTCGGTTGTAAAACCATTGCCTATGACAGCCGGGAAACGCTGCTCTCTCAGGTGGATCTGGTAATCAGCGCTACCCTCAGTCCCCATTATACCCTGACGCGGGAGATGGTAGAACCCCTGGCACACCGTCCGGCCGTGCTGGTGGATCTGGCGGTGCCCCGGGATCTGGATCCGGCGTTGTCGGAACTAGACGGTATTCGCTGCTTTGACATGGATCAGATGACCACCCCAGAGGAGGAAGCTGCCCGGAATGCCGGTGCCATTGCCCAGATCCGGGCCATTATGGAGGAGCAGCTGGCTCAGTTCCGTCAGTGGCTGGCGATCCATCAGGGCTCCGGCGCCATTGCCCGGATCAAGGAGCTGACCACCCGTCGGCTGACTGCGGGGCTGGATCTGGATACCTTGGAAAAGGAAGACCTGATTCCGCTGGTAGTGGAAAAAACGGTGGATATGGTGCTCTTTTCTGCTAAAGAATCTCTTTCCTACGAACTGATTCGTACCATTGAGCAGAGCCTTCTTGAACGTCAAAGCCGTCAGGGGGCACATGTATGATCTGCATTTTTGCTGATACCCAGGCAGGGATTGACCTGGCCCGGGTGCTGAGCGAAGAAAAGTATCCGGTGTTGCTCTGTCAGCGGGAGCCGGCATCCCAGCCGATACCCGGTGTGGTGATTCATACGCTGCCAGCTGAGGACCAGCTGGGTAGCCTGCTGGCGGGATGTACCACTGTGGTGGACGCCATGATGGAGGAATGGCCCGGCCTTCAGGAAAGGTGCCGCCAGATGGGTCTTTGCTGCCTGCGGCTGGTGGAAGGGGAGGACCCGGCAGCGTTGCTGCCTCGCCTGACTTTGGAGCCGCCTCGGGGCAGTTGGTTCCCCACTTTCATTCCATTGAAGGGAGAGCGGGTATTGGTGATAGGAGCCGGACAGATTGCCGGCCGACGGATCCGGACACTGTTGTCCTTCGGTGCAGTCGTCACCGTCATTGCTCCTGAGATTTCCCAGGAAATGGCACTGCTGGAGGAAACCGGCCAGCTGAATGTCTGCCGCCGCCCTGCTGTTTCAGCGGATGTGACAGTGGAGTACCGGCTGGTGGTGGCCGCCAGCAGTGACCGGGACTGCAACCATGAAATTGGAAAGGCCGCTCAGGTATTGGGCATTCCAGTGTCGGTGGCCGACTGCCGGTCAGAAAGCAGCTTTTTCTTCCCGGCTATTATCGCCGGAAGTGGCATTGTAGGCGGCGTGATTTCCCAGGGCGGCACCGATCATCGCCGGGCAGTCCGGCAGGCGGCCCGCCTGCGGCAGCTGCTTGCGGAAACAGAGGAGACAGAGAGGGGAACACCATGAAAAAGATCATTCGCATTGGAAGCCGGGACAGCGTGCTGGCTCTGGCCCAGACCCGGCTGGTGATGGACGCCATCCGGCAGCATCACCCCGACGTGGAGCTGGAATTGGTAACCATGAAAACCACCGGCGACCGGATCCTAGACCGAACCTTGGATAAGGTGGGTGGCAAGGGTCTTTTTGTGAAGGAACTGGACGATGCCCTCCGCAGCGGTCAGGTGGATATCACGGTACATAGTTATAAGGATATGCCCATGGAGTTGGATCCTCAGCTGCCGGTGGTGGCACTTTCCAAGCGGGAAGATCCTCGGGATGTGCTGATTCTGCCGGAAGGAGAGGCGGACCCTGAAAAGCCCATCGGCTCCGCCAGCCTTCGCCGCCAGCTTCAGCTGGAGGAGCTCTTTCCCGGCCAGACGGTAGCGCCGGTGCGGGGCAATGTCCAGACCCGCCTGGCCAAGCTGGATCGGGGGGAGTACAGCGCCCTGGTGTTGGCAGCTGCCGGAATCCGCCGGTTGGGACTGGAGCATCGGATCAGCCGGGTGTTTACCACCGATGAAATTCTTCCCGCTGCCAGTCAGGGAATTATCGCTGTGCAGGGACGGTTCGGAGAGGATCACAGCTATCTCAGCGGTTTTTCCTCAGAGGAAAGCTGCTGGATTTCTCTGGCGGAGCGGAGCTTTGTCCGGACGCTGGACGGTGGCTGCTCGGCACCTACGGCGGCTTATGCCCAGCTGCTGCCGGATGGCAATCTGTTGCTTCGGGGCCTTCATCATACCCCGGAGGCTGGCCT
>CALXFL010000003.1 GCA_944387515.1 uncultured Clostridia bacterium | reverse complement strand
TTCACAAAGATCTTTGACAGTACTTCGGCATCGTCACAGGCACGGTGGTGGTTGAAATCGCCCACCTTCAGATGTTCGGCCAGGATGTCCAGCTTGAACCGTTTCAGTTCAGGGTAAAGAGTTCGGGCAATAATCAGCGTATCAATAGAGGTACCGGGAACGGTCAGTCCGTGACGGCCTGCTGCTGCCCGGAGAAAGCTCATGTCAAATGGCGCATTGTGGGCAACCAGCGGCCGGTCCCCTACAAATTCCAGAAAATTGCGGACTGCCTCTTCTTCTGAAGGAGCATCCGCCACCATTTCATCGGTAATGCCGGTAAGCTGAGTAATCTTTTCAGGGATGGGCTTTTCAGGATTGACAAAGGAGGAAAACCGATCCAATACCTCTCCATTTTCAATCAGCACAGCGCCGATTTCAGTAAGACGCTCCGAAGCAGCTGAAAGGCCTGTCGTTTCTACGTCAAACACCACGAAAGAGCCGGATAGAGGCCGGTCATCGCTGCCGTTGACAGCTCCGACACAGTCGTTGACAAAGTAGGCCTCCACGCCATAGATGACTTTGAAGTCTCCCCCACCCTTGCGAATCCCGTCCACAGCCTTCATGGCATCGGGATAAGCCTGTACCACGCCGTGGTCGGTGATGGCAATGGCTTTATGTCCCCAGGAAAAAGCAGTTTTGATAACATCGCCTACATCGCAGACCGCATCCATGGCGGACATCTTGGTGTGACAGTGGAGCTCCACCCGTTTTTTCGCAGCATCGTCGGTACGGCGAATTCGCTGCACCGTCATAATGTCATAGGGCTTGATGGAGATTTCCCGGTCATACTTGTCGTCCACCGCTTCACCTCGAATCAGGATAGTGGCGCCCTTTTTGAGAGATTCGTACCGCTCCTGATTGTTCACATCGTCAATGATTTTCATAACGTTGCTGGAGGTATAGTCGGTAAAGCTGTAAGTCAGGATCACCTTGCTGCCGTCCCGGGTGACCTTGGAATCCACCTGAAAAATATCGCCCCAGACGACCACGACCCCGCTCATGGGTGTGACATCCCGCAGCGGAACCGGTTCCTGGGTGATTTTGCGGCCCTTCAACAGAACAGCTCCGTCCTGTTTGAACTGCATCGCTGCAAAATCCACTGTAACAGCAGTAGGCTCTTGCACGCCTTGCTCCCGCCGGCGGAAAGGACGGTTGGCAGATTTGGCTGGTGCACTGCCTGCCGGAGGCCCTTTGGGCAGTTCGGTTACCTGAATGGCTGGCGGCTCGTGATAGCCGCCTTCCGGTGCATCGGTGGCACCTGTAAAGCGAATCTCTACCTGTGTGCTGAAATGCTCCTGAATCAGACGCGCCAACAGCCGGTCAATTCCAGCCTGAAGCAACAGATCTTTACCGCCGTTTTTCAGTTCAATGCTCAGCACCTTGTCTTCTACTGTGGCCACAGAGCCGTCAAAGAATCCGTTTACCACACCGCTGAGGGTTTTCAGCTCCTCCACCAAAGAGGAAAAACAGTCAGCTGTAAGCAGAGTCGGCAGATACTTCATCTGAAGCTCCAGCTTGTTCAGGTTGGCTGCCTTGGCGATCATCCGCTGGCAGGCCCACACCTGAGAGGCCTCAATAA
This sequence comes from uncultured Clostridia bacterium, assembly GCA_944387515.1. Taxonomy (GTDB): domain Bacteria; phylum Bacillota; class Clostridia; order Oscillospirales; family Ruminococcaceae; genus Faecivivens. Next base: position 28,383 of record CALXFL010000003.1, on the reverse strand, counting down.
AGGTATCGCTTTTTACAATGGCTTTGATCTCCTGAGCAGAGCGGTCCGCTTCCAGACGGAGCAAGTTGCAGTTTTTAAAGATGCTGCGGCAGGGATCTTTCAGATAATCGCCAAAAATATTCAAGAAATTGCTGTTTTCCATGGGCAGCTCCTTTTCTCTGCTGGATTTTTACAGCAGCTCGATTTCCTTCATCAGTTCATCTACAATCCGGTCCTCTGGTACTGTCTTGAGAACCTGTCCCTTTTTGAAGATGACGCCACAGCCATTGCCGCCTGCCACACCAATATCAGCTTCTCTTGCTTCACCGGGACCGTTGACCACACAACCCATAACAGCTACCTTGATATCTTTTCGTACAGTGGCCAGCCGCTGCTCCACCTGGGATGCCAGCGAAACCAGATCAATTCGGGTACGGCCGCAGGTGGGACAGGAGACGATCTCGGGCCAGCCGGGACAGAGACCGATGGAACGCAGAATATCCCGGGCGGCATAAACCTCCTGTGCCAGGTCCTTGGTGGTCAGAGAAACCCGAATGGTCTCTCCAATGCCATCCAGCAGCAGGCTGCCGATGCCCACCGAGGATTTGATAAGGCCCATCCGCTCCGTTCCAGCTTCGGTAACGCCCAGATGCAGCGGATAGCTGCACCGCTGAGCCAGCAGCCGGTAAGCCGCAGTCATGGTACGCACATCTGAGGATTTCAGAGAGATGACAATCTGGTTGAAATCATATTTTTCCAGCAATCTGGCATGATACAGGCCACTTTCCACCAGGGCTTCGGGAACCGGGCCGCCGTATTTGGACAGAATCTCCTTTTCCACCGAGCCACTGTTGACGCCAATACGAATGGGAACTCCTTTGGCTGCGCAGGCTACCGCTACTTTGCGGACATTTTCCTCTGCGCCAATGTTTCCAGGATTGATACGGATTTTATCAATACCAGCAGCCAGGGATTCCAGCGCCAGCCGGTAATCAAAATGAATATCCGCCACCAGCGGAATAGAGATCTTCTCTTTAATCCGGGGAATCAGCGCCACAGCGTCCTGATCGGGAATCGCTACCCGCAAAATCTGACAGCCTGCCTGTTCCAGCATGATGGCCTGCTGTACGTTTCCTTCGATATCGGTGCTGGGAACGCTGAGCATTGACTGAATATAGACATTGCCGTCTCCCAGGGTCAGATTGCCCACCCGTACCGGCGTAACCGTTCTTTTCTCTTCCATAGATCATTCTCCTCACATCGCCTGTTTTACCAGGTTGACAATATCATTGAAGGTCACAAAAATCATCAGCAGAATAACAGCAGCAAATCCGGCCAGATGGATGTATGCCTCATGCTCCGGATTGATTTTCTTTCCCCGCCGTACAATCTCAATGAGCAGGAACACCAGCCGGCCGCCGTCCAGAGCGGGAATGGGTAGCAGATTGAAGATGCCCACGTTGATGGTGATGAAGGCCGCCAGTGTAAGCAAGCTATCCCAGCCGATCTTGCTTACCTGGCTGACCACCTGGGTCATGCCGATAGGACCGGCAAGGTCATGCACCGACGCCCGGCCAGTAAGCAGATCTCCCAGAGAGATCCAGACAATCCGGGCGATAGAAGCCGTTTTCCGGAAGGAATAATCCAACACGCTTCCCACTGTCTTAGGCTGCGCCAGCACCTTGAAATCAATGACCAGTGCCTGTTCGCCGTTCTGTTCCCGTAAATCAAACGCCACATCTTCCAGCAGTACCTTTTTTCCATCCCGGCGGACAGTCAAGTCCACCACAGCATCCTCATCCCGGGTAAGCTCATAGACAATATCACTTTCCACCCAGACACTTCGATTGTTGACCTTGAGAATGGTATCCCCTACCTGAAGGCCATGCTGCTGGGTAGCGGCATTTTCTTCAAATTGAGCAATGGTGTTGCTGGCTACATAATCCTGACTGGTGGTCACACCGGCCAGAATGCCGAAACCCAGAATCAGGTTCATGATGGCGCCAGCTACAATAATGATAATCCGGAAGCCCACCTTTTTGTTACAGAAAGCCCGTTTATCCTCGGAATCTGCATCCTCGCCTTCCATGCTGACCGAGCCGCCAATGGGAAAGGCACGAAGAACATAACTAGTTTCTCCTTTGCCAAACCGAAAGAGAGCGGGTCCCATGCCCAATGAAAACTCATTGACCCGGACACCACTCAGCTTTGCAGCAGTGAAATGCCCCAGCTCATGAATCAGAATGATAACAGCAAAGATAATCAGGGTTAGGATAATACTTTTCATGGGTACTCCTCTCGTTTAAACAGGGAATGTATCAGCAGTGTTCCAATACAAAATTCCGGGCAGTCTGCTCTGCTTCCAGGATATTACTGAGCGTCACCGGGCGGCTGCCATCCAGCTCAAGGGCCCGGCGTGCCAGCTCACCGATACGCAGGAAGGAAATCTTCCGCTGCAAAAAGAGACTGACCAGCTGTTCATTGGCACTGTTGAGCAGCGTGGGATAAAGTCCGCCCCGCTGAATAGCATCATAGGCAGCTGCGAGGCAGTCAAAGGTTTCCAGATCCGGCTCAAAGAAGGTCAGCTTCCCCCATTCAGCCAGATTCAGACGTTTGGTGGGACAAGGCATCCGTTCCGGCCAGGTAAGAGCGTACTGAATGGGAATCTTCATATCCGGTACGCCCAGCTGGCCGATAACTGCGTAGTCCTCAAACTCAACCAGAGAATGGATAATGCTTTCCCGATGTACGACCACCTGGATCTGTTCAGGCCGGACACCAAAGAGATGAACGGCTTCAATGACTTCCAGACCTTTGTTCATCATGGTGGCGGAATCAATGGTGATTTTGGCACCCATAGACCAGTTGGGATGCTTGAGAGCATCTTCCGGCTGAACCTGGGTCAGTTCGTGGCGGGTTTTCCCAAAAAACGGACCGCCCGATGCAGTCAGTAATATCTTATTCAGACGGCAATGATGATATCCTTCCAGGCACTGGAAGATAGCAGAATGCTCACTGTCTACCGGCAGAATCCGAACGCCCTTTTCTTTGGCCCGCTGCATGACCAGCTCACCGCCGGTGACCAGGGTTTCCTTGTTGGCCAGTGCGACATCCCGGCCAGCTTCAATAGCTGCCAGTGTGGGACGCAGTCCGATCATGCCGGATACAGCATTGAGCACGATATCGGCGTCGGTTTCTGCTGCCAGTTGGCAAAGCCCCTCCAGGCCTGTGACTACCTGTACATCCAGGTCCGCTACCCGCTGGCAAAAGCTGCGGTAATGATCTTCCGCATAGATGCAGACCATGGCCGGGCGGAAAGCCCGGACTTGCTGTTCCAGAAGTTCCTCATTCTGATAGGCGGCCAGTCCGGCAACCGTGAATCCTGCCGCCTGGCAGACTTCCAATGCCTGGGTGCCAATGGAGCCGGTAGAACCCAAAATGGTAATGCGTTTATCCATGATATATTCCTCTTTGACGATGTTGGTTGGAAGCACAAACAGCCCCAGACAGCACCGCACCAGCGGCCAGCCCGGGGCTTCTGTTTACAAAATAATGGGGAAAAACGAAAGAAGCAGGTAAAGAGAAGGTGCTACAAACAGAAAGCTGTCAAAGCGGTCCATAATGCCGCCATGTCCCGGCATGATTTTTCCGAAGTCTTTGATACCGGTTTGTCGTTTGATTACAGAGGCGGTCAAATCTCCGGTAATGCCAATGAGGGTTGTAAGTACCCCTACTATCAAAGCATGAAGCCATTGAATCGACAGAACAGTTTCTGTTACCTGCTGGTATACGAAACAGAAGATAAGGAAAAAAGCGGCTGAAATAACCACACCACCAATGGCACCCTCCACAGTTTTATGAGGACTGATAAGTGGCGCCATTTTGTGTTTGCCGAAAGCACGGCCTACAAAATAGGCAGCGCTGTCAGCGATCCAGGCCGCTTCACAGATCAGCAGGGTGTAAAAAATACCATGCGGATTCCGGTCACGCAGCAACACTACCACTGCAAGGGCCAACGGTACCAACAGGGAAATGAAAAAGGAAATGGCAATCTCCTGAAACTGAATTTTCTGATGTCCTGCCAAAAGACAGGCAAACAGTAAAATCAGATACCCCAAGGTCACATAAATCTGCATTCCCCGATGATCCATGGTGCTGAAAAAAGGCACGATCATGGCGTATACCAACGAGAGAGAAAGCACCAGTTTGGATTTCACATAACCAGTAGCGTGGAGCAGTTCAAAAACCGCCAGAGCAGATACCAGTGAGATTGCAATATTAAAAGCAATGGTCTGATAGAGTAGCATGACGACAATCAGAATTGCCAGACCCACCATGGCCGAGATAATGCGCTGCTTCATGTTAATTTCATGCCTCCGAAAACAGAAAGGTTGCTGATAGTCAAAAACGGCTGTCAGCCAATGCCGCCGAACCGGCGATTTCGACGCTGATACTCTGCTAGCGCCTGATCCAGTGTGGCAGGCTTGAAATCAGGCCAGAGCACCTGATCCAGAAAAACATATTCCGCATAGGCGGCCTGCCAAATCAGGAAATTGGAAAGGCGGTATTCCCCGCTGGGCCGGATAATAAGATCCACATCCGGCAGATCGCAGGTGTAAAGGTACCGTCCCATCATGTCTTCATCGATATCCGACGGAGACAGCTCTCCTGCAGCCGCAGCCGCAGCCAGCTTCCGGGCAGCATGTACCAGCTCTGCACGGCCGCCATAGTTGATCGCCAGAGAGAGGTTCAGTCCGGTAGCAGAAGCGCTTTTCTCCTCTGCACGCTGCATCTTTTGCTGAATATCCTGGTCAAAAGCTGTCCGGTCACCCAGAAAGCGCACACGGATATTTTCCTTGGCATAGCCATCCATTTCGTTGAGATATGCCCGGAGGAGCTCGATGATGGAGTCCACTTCCTCTTTGGGACGTTTCCAGTTTTCGGTGGAAAAGACATAGGCGGTCATATACTGGATTCCAATTTTATTGGCATACCGGGCAATTTCCCGGAAAGTATTGGCGCCCGCCTTATGTCCCAGTTTACGGGGCAAGCCCCGCTTTTTGGCCCAACGGCCATTCCCGTCCATAATAATACCGATATGAACGGGAAGACCGGTCTGATTTTCTGACATGCACACTGCCTCCGGAACCATCAGATTTCCTGAATTTCTTTCTTCTTCTTGTCAGTCAGGGCGTCTGCTTCCTTGCAGTACTTGTCAGTGAGCTTCTGAATCTCTTTCTCGCCGTCCTTGAGGTCGTCTTCAGTGAGTTCACCGGACTTCTTCATGGCTTTGAGTTTTTCAATGGCATCACGGCGGATGGAGCGGATTGCAACCTTGCTGTCCTCACCCATCTTGCTGATTTCCTTGGCCAGATCATTTCTGCGTTCAGCAGTCAGAGGCGGGAAGGTCAGGCGGATGCATTTGCCGTCGTTATTGGGGTTCAGGCCCAGGTCAGAGGCAAGAATCGCCTTCTCAATGCTCTTAAGGGTAGAAGCATCCCAAGGCTGAATCAGCAGGGTGCGGGCTTCCGGCACGGAAATGGCAGCCATCTGCTGAATGGGGGTGGGAGTGCCATAGTAGTCCACTGTGATCTTATCCAGTACAGCGGGATTGGCACGGCCAGCCCGGATAGCAGCAAAATCGCTGGTCAAAACGTGAATGGACTTCTGCATTTTTTCTTCTGCTTTTTTGATCTGTGCTTTCATGGTATCCAATCCTTTCAGATATGATGAATATGCTGACAGCCGAGGCCGTATCGACGATTATTCCGGGAGAACCAGGGTACCGATCTTCTCGCCCCGAATCGCAGAAACGATATTTTCCGGGTTGGAGAGATCAAACACCAGTAGCGGGAGGTGGTTATCTTTGCACATGGATGCTGCTGTAGCATCCATAACTGCCAGATTCTTAGCAAGCACTTCGCTGACAGTCAGGGTATCATATTTTACGGCGTCCGGATATTTGTGGGGATCCTTGTCATAAACGCCATCTACCATGGTAGCCTTGAATACTACCTCTGCGCCGATCTCAGCGGCCCGCAGAGAAGCAGCCGTATCAGTGGAGAAGAAAGGATTGCCGGTACCGCAGCCAAAAATCACAACTCTACCCTTTTCCAGATGACGGACAGCACGATTGCGGATATAGGGTTCTGCTACCTGCTGCATGGCAATGGCAGTCTGTACCCGAACGGTAACGCCTACCTCCTCCAGCGCATCAGCAACAGCCAGCGCGTTCATGGTGGTGCCCAGCATTCCAATGTGGTCTGCCCGGGTACGGTCCATAGCACCGCTGCTGCGGCCCCGCCAGAAATTACCGCCGCCAACAACGATGGCAACCTCAGCGCCCAGATCCACACATTCCTTTACAGCCCGGCAGATAGGCATGATGACATCAAAGTCCAGGCCAAACTTTTTCTGTCCAGCGAGTGCCTCGCCACTCAGTTTCAGTAAGATCCGCTTATATTGAAGCCCCATAAATATAAACACCTCATTTAATCATAAAAAAATTCTACATCTATTCTACACGATATTGACCCTAAAGTAAAGAGGTCATAGAGAAAATTCTGACAAGTGTTCCAGAATGTTCACAGTAAAAAAGAGCACGAAGTCCTCCTTTTCAGAAAACTCCATGCTCTTTTGAGATCAGGGAAACAGCGTCAGCATTATTTCATCATGCTGGCAACTTCGTCAGCAAAGTTGTCTTCCCGCTTCTCCAGGCCTTCGCCCTTCTCCAGACGGACAAAAGCGGTAGCGGTCATAGAGCCGCCCATAGCAGCTGCTGCGTCAGCAATATACTGGGCAACGGTCTTCTTCTCCTCTTTGACGAAGGGCTGCTCCAGCAGGCAGACTTCAGCGTAGAACTTCTTGATCCGGCCCATAACCATCTTTTCAGCGATAGCAGCGGGTTTGCCCTCGTTGATAGCCTGAGCAGTGAGGATCTCCTTCTCCTTCTCCACAACCTCAGCGGGGATCTCTTCATGAGAGAGGTAACCGGGATTGGAGAAAGCAATCTGCATAGCAACGTCCTTACCAACGGTAGCAAAGCCTTCCTTGTCAGCGCAGTCGGTGTCAAACTTCACCAGAACGCCGATCTTTCCGCCGCCGTGAACGTAAGGAACCAGGTCGCCTTCCATCCGGACAAAACGTCTGATCTTCATGTTCTCGCCGATAACCAGGATGCGGTCGTTGAGAGCCTCAGCAACGGTCATCTCGGTGCCTTCGCACTTCATGCCGCTCAGCTCTTCCACGTCAGCAGGATTGTTCTTGATGATGGTCATAGCAACGTTGTTAACGAACTCAACGAAGGTCTCGTTCTTGGCAACGAAGTCAGTCTCAGCGTTTACTTCCAGCACAACGCCAACTTTGCCGGAAACCACAGAAACAACCAGGCCCTCAGCAGCAATACGGCCAGCCTTCTTCTCAGCAGCAGCCAGGCCCTTCTCTCTCAGGAATTCGATGGCCTTGTCCATGTCGCCGCCGGACTCGGTCAGGGCTTTTTTGCAGTCCATCATGCCGCAGCCGGTCTTCTCACGCAGATTCTTTACATCAGCAGCAGTAAATGCCATTTTAAGTTCCTCCTATCACTTTCAAAAAAGCCCGAGAGATCATCCACTCGGGCTTTGCTGTTTCAAATACGAACAGGATTACTCCTCTACAGGAGCCTCCTCGGCGGGAGCGGTCTCCTCAACAGCGACCTCACCCTGACGGCCTTCCATAACAGCGTTGGCCATAGCGCCAGCGATCAGCTTAACAGCTCTGATAGCGTCGTCGTTGCCGGGGATTACATAGTCAACCTCGTCGGGATCGCAGTTGGTATCTACGATAGCAACAATCGGGATGTGAAGCTTTCTGGCCTCAGCAACAGCGATCTTTTCCTTCTTGGGGTCAACGATGAAGAGAGCAGCGGGGAGAGCCTTCATCTTCTTGATACCGCCGATGAATTTCTCCAGCTTCTCGATCTCCAGCTTCAGCTTGATGACTTCCTTCTTGGGCAGCAGCTCAAAGGTGCCGTCCTCTTCCATCTTGCGGAGCTGAGCCAGACGCTCAATTCTGCGGGTGATGGTCTTGAAGTTGGTGAGCATACCGCCCAGCCAACGGGCATTGACATAGTGCATGCCGCAGCGCTCAGCTTCCTCACGGATGGAGTCGCCAGCCTGCTTCTTGGTGCCGACGAACAGAACCTCGCCGCCGTTGGCAGCAACTTCGCGGACGAACATATAAGCCTCGTCCAGTTTCTTTACGGTTTTCTGCAGGTCGATGATGTAGATGCCGTTTCTCTCAGTGAAAATGTACTGAGCCATTTTGGGGTTCCATCTTCTGGTCTGATGGCCGAAGTGCACACCTGCTTCCAGAAGCTGCTTCATAGATACTACTGCCATGGTAGTTCCTCCTGATAAAAAATTTGGTTTTGGCCGGCGAAAGCCGGTTCCACCGTGACGTCAGCTGCGCCACCAAGACGGTTTGGCACCCTGCGCAGGCAACTTTGGTCACGTGCGTAATGCGTGAAATAGTATAACACGGCCTGCCAAAAAAAGCAAGCCGTGTTATGACAAAAAATGACTATTCACAAAAAGTTTACAAGTCAAAAGCCTTTTCCAATGCGGCGATGCACTGTTCACTGCACGCACCGCTCACCAATACCGAAATATCCACCGACGATGTGGTGATCAAAAGCAGATCGGCTCCACAGTCCTTCAGCACCCGGAACACCGAAGCTGCGATGCCATGATACTCCGGCATCTTCTCCCCGAACAGGGAAAGCTTGACGTTGTTGTGGCTGATGAGAGGCCGGACAGAGGGAAGATCCCGGCTCAGGCTGTTGGTAAGTCCAGCTATCTTGACCATCTCTTCCCCACTGGCGGTAAAGGAAATGGAGACATAGGCGCCGGTGAGAGGCGACTGGGAAATCATATCCACATTGATGCCCGCCTCGTCCAGCCGGTCAAAGATCCGGCAGATATAATCCACGCTGGCCGGCACCTTGCTCAGGGTAACCAGTGCCACGTCCCGTTCCACAGTGAGTTTGGTAATGACGCCCATGACAGTTCCTCCTTTATTCCAGCAGATTGCCCATGTTGTAGAGTCCCGGTTCAGTCTTTTCACTGAGGTAGCAGGCCGCGTTGATGGAACCTACTGCGAAGATTTCCCGGGACATGGCGGTATGGGACAGGGTGATGATTTCATCATGACCGGCAAAGATAACTTCGTGTTCTCCTACAATGGTGCCGCCGCGGATGGAATGGATGCCGATTTCACTCTTTTCGCGCTTTCTGCGGACAGAATGGCGGTCATATACATAGTGCTTCTGGTGATCCAGCGAGTCATTGATGGCATCTGCCAGCAGCAGCGCTGTTCCACTGGGGGCATCCAGCTTGCGGTTGTGATGCTTTTCCACAATTTCAATATCAAACTGATCGCCCAGAAAAGCAGCCGCTGTTTTGGCCAGCTGGGCCAGCAAATTGATGCCCAGAGACATATTGAAGGAAAAGAAGATGGGTACCTGTTCCGAGGCCTTGCGGATTTGCTCGATCTGCTCTTCATTATATCCGGTAGTGGCAATAACCAGGGGGGTATGGGTGGAGATTGCATATTTCAGCAGTCCATCCAGTGCACTGGGATGAGAATAATCGATGATGGCATCAGCCTGAAGGTGACATTCAGCGGGATCCGTGAAAACCGGAAACGCCCGCTCCCCTTCTACCCGGTCAAAACCGGCAATTACCTGGCAGTCCTCCCGCTGTCCGATGCAATTTTCCAGCACATAGCCCATTTTGCCCTGACAGCCGCAGAGAATAAAGTTTTTCATATTGTTCTGCTCCTTTTTTGTTTACGTCCTCTGAACCAATCAGATCAGGCCGTACCGGGCCATGACGCCCTTCAGGGCAGCTTTGCCCTCCTCTGACATTCCAATAAGAGGAAGCCGGCAGGGCCCCGCCTGCTTGCCCATCAGGTTCAGCGCCTCTTTGACCGGAATCGGGTTTACATCAGAAAAGAGTGCAGAAGCCAGTTCCAGATATTTCAGATAAAGGGCAGCACTTTCACCGGTCTTTCCATCCAGGTAAAGCTGGCAGATCTCATGGGTTTCCTTGGGCACGACGTTGGAAAGCACCGAAATGACACCGATGCCACCCACAGACATAACCGGCACAATGAGACTGTCCTCACCGGAATAGATATCTAGTTGATCACCGCAGAGCGCCTTGATCTTGGCTACCTGCTCCATATTGCCGCTGGCTTCCTTGATTGCCACAATGTTGGGATGCTTTGCCAGTTCCTGGCAGGTGGCAGGCAGGATGTTGACACCGGTACGGCTGGGTACGCTGTACAGAATGATGGGCAGATCGGTGGCATCTGCAATGGCATTGAAATGAGCCACCAGTCCACGCTGGGAGGTCTTGTTATAGTAGGGAGTCACCAGCAGCAGGCCGTCCACACCAATGGCAGCGGCGTCCTTGGCCAGTTTAATCGCATAAGCAGTGTCGTTGCTTCCCGCACCAGCCACTACCGGTACCCGGCCAGCAACCTTTTCGGTAACAAAGCGGATGCTCTCCACATGTTCTTCATCGTTGAGGGTAGCAGACTCACCGGTGGTGCCACAGACGATGATGGCGTCGGTGCCATTGGCAATCTGCCAGTCAATCAGCTGGCCATAAGCGTCCCAGTTAATGCTGCCATCTTCATACATAGGGGTGACAATTGCGACACCTGCGCCGGTGAAAATTCTTTTTTTCATAGAAACCATACCTTTCCGGCTTCCTTTAGAAGAAGCCTGGGGGTGAGAAATCAGTCCATAAAGCCCTTGGCGGCCAGCAGCTCAGCCAGCAAAACAGCACCACCGGCAGCACCCCGCAGGGTATTGTGAGACAGGCAGACAAACTTGATGTCGTACTGACTGTCGGGACGGAGACGGCCCAGAGAAACGGCCATGCCGCCCTCCAGTTCTCGATCCAGACGGGCCTGAGGCCGGTTGTCTTCCTCAAAGTAGTGGAGGAACTGCTTGGGCGCAGAGGGAAGATTCAGCTCCTGAGCCGGGCCTTTGAACTCGGCCCAGATCTTTTTGATATCCTCCAGCTGGGGCTTACGGGTAAAGCGGGCGAAAACAGCGGCAGTGTGGCCGTCGCTTACCGGTACCCGGAAGCACTGAGCGGTGATGGAAACGTCGGTTGCATTGACGATCTGACCATTTTCCACATGGCCCCAGATCTTCATGGGCTCCTGCTCGCTCTTTTCCTCCTCGCCACCGATAAAGGGGATCACGTTGTCCACAATCTCAGGCATGGTTTCGAAGGTCTTGCCAGCGCCGGAAATGGCCTGATAAGTACAGGCCAGGGCAGCTTCCAGCCCATAAGCCTCCCGCAGGGGATGCAGGGCGGGCACATAGCTCTGAAGAGAGCAGTTGGATTTTACAGCAATAAAGCCACGCTTGGTACCCAGACGCTGACGCTGGGCAGGAATGACGTCGGTATGGTCGGCATTGATCTCCGGCACAATCATCGGCACATCAGGGGTTCCCCGATGGGCGGAGTTGTTGGAAACCACCGGAATCTCCCGGCGGGCATAAGCTTCTTCCAGCTTTTTGATCTCATCCTTGGGCATATCGACGGCACAGAACACAAAGTCCACCAGCTCACCGATCTTGTCAATATCAGCAGTGGCATCAAAGAGCACCATATCCGCCATGGCAGCAGGAATGGGGGTCTTCATGGCCCAACGGCTGCTGACCACCTCCTGATAGGTGCGGCCTGCACTTCTGGCCGAGGCAGCCAGGGCTGTAACCTCAAACCAGGGATGGTTTTCCAGCAGAGTGGCAAAACGCTGACCGACCATGCCGGTAGCGCCGATGATCCCAACGCGATAATGCTTCATGACAAACTCCTTCTTTCTGTGACAGAGGCTGCGGCAGGGTACTTTGGAAAAAAATCCATCATCATAAAAAAACCGGTTGAAAACCGGCCCATCATCGATTATAATAGTATACGCTGCAACCTGGCGCCGTGATACAGTTGATCCGGCTTTTGCTGTCAGCTCTCCATCACAATCCATGACGACAGTCCCACGCCTTTTTGACGAAGAACCAGGCCGGCAGCTCTTCCTGGAGCTGTCCCCTTCGGCAGTCATACCTTTCAATGTGCATCGGCGACCAGGAAATCTCCGCACATCTACTCTTTAAGACCGCACCTCTGACGCTACTTTTATATTTTCCTCCTAATCATATCACGTTAAAGTATTAGTGTCAATTCTTTTTTGGCAGGGAATGAAAAAAGACGGAAAAATCAGAGCTTTGTGGGCTTTCCGGGCGGCGCTTTGCAGTATATTACACGCCTGTTGGCAGAATGGAAGGATTTCAGATGCTGAAAAGCGATTTTTATTTTGACCTGCCGCCTGAACTCATTGCCCAGACGCCTCTCCCCCAGCGGGACCACTCCCGGCTTCTGCAGCTGAACCCCAGAACCGGTGAGGTGGCACACCATCATTTCTACGATCTTCCGGAGCTGCTTCAACCTGGGGATCTGCTGGTCGTCAACGATTCCCGGGTTATCCCCGCTCGGATTTATGGGCAGCGTCCGGATACCGGTGGTGCCATGGAGTTCCTGCTCTTAGAGCAGAAGGCCAGCGACCGCTGGGAGGTACTGGTCAAGCCAGGCCGCCGGGCAAAGCCGGGAGCTGTCTTTGAATTTGGTGAGGGCCTGCTGAAGGCCACAGTACTGGAGGTGCTGGAGGGCGGCAACCGGCTGGTACAGTTTGAGCATGACCCGTCCGAAAATATCTTCACCATTCTGGACAAAATCGGCCAGATGCCCCTCCCCCCTTACATCACCCACAAATTGGAAGACCGGGAACGCTATCAGACCGTTTACTCCAACGAGCTGGGTTCGGCAGCTGCCCCCACAGCCGGCCTTCATTTCACCCCTGAGTTGATGAAAAAACTGGAGGAAAAGGGCATCCGGATCGCCAAGGTGACCCTTCATGTGGGACTGGGCACCTTCCGGCCGGTGAAGGAGGAAAATGTGCTGGACCATAAGATGCATTCGGAGCATTACCATCTTCCCGCTGAGACAGCCCGGATGATTCAGGAGACCAAAGCTGCCGGTGGACGGGTCATCGCCGTGGGTACCACCAGTTGCCGTACGTTGGAAAGCGTGGCGACTTTCTGCGGCGAGATCCGGGAGGCTGAGGGCTGGACTGATATCTTTATCTATCCATCCTATGAGTTCAAATGTATTGATGGCCTGATTACCAATTTCCACCTGCCGGAAAGCACCCTGATTATGTTGGTGTCGGCTCTGGCTGGCTATGAACACACAATGGAGGCCTACAAGGTGGCCGTACAGGAACGTTACCGTTTCTTCAGCTTTGGCGATGCCATGCTGATTCTCTGATATGCACAGGAAAGGAAGTTTTGGATGTATCATCTGATTAAAAAAGAAGGACACGCCCGTCGGGGCAGCTTTGACACCGTTCACGGCAACGTGCAGACCCCCGCTTTCATGAATGTCGGCACCTCTGCTGCCATCAAGGGCGGCATCTCCTCCTATGACCTGCGGGATCTCAAATGTCAGGTGGAGCTCTGCAACACCTACCACCTTCACGTCCGTCCTGGTGATCAGCTGATCCGCCGGATGGGAGGCCTTCACAAATTCATGGGCTGGGAGCGCCCCATTCTCACCGATTCCGGCGGATTTCAGGTATTTTCCCTGGCTTCGCTGCGGAAGATCAGCGAAGAAGGTGTCACCTTTGCTTCCCATGTGGATGGCCGCAAAATCTTCATGAGTCCTGAGATCAGCATGCAGATCCAGTCCAATCTGGGTTCCACCATTGCCATGGCTTTTGACGAATGTGTGGAGAATCCCTCCACCCGGGAATACTCTGAAAAGTCCTGTGCCCGCACCACTCGCTGGCTGATTCGCTGCAAGGCGGAGATGGAGCGGCTTAATTCCCTTCCCGATACCATCAACCCTCATCAGATGCTCTTCGGTATCAACCAGGGATGTGTCTATGATGACCTGCGGATTGCACACATGAAGGAAATTGCAAAGCTGGATCTGGACGGTTACGCCATCGGCGGCCTGGCAGTGGGTGAACCTGCCGAAGATATGTACCGGATTATCGAAGCGGTTGAGCCCTATATGCCCTCAGAGAAGCCCCGTTATCTGATGGGTGTCGGCACACCTGGCAACATCATTGAGGCCGTCTGGCGGGGTGTGGACCTGTTTGACTGCGTTATGCCCAGCCGCAATGCCCGCCATGGCCATCTGAATACCTGGAGCGGCATCCGCAACATTATGAACGCCAAGTATGCCGAGGATGAGCAGCCCATCGATCCCCAGTGTGACTGCCCCACCTGTCGCCGTCACTCCAGAGCCTATCTGCGCCACCTTTTCAAGGCCAATGAAATGCTGGCCATGCGATTGGCGGTTATGCATAACCTCTATTTCTACAATACCCTGATGGAAAAGATTCGGGAAGCCCTGGACAATGGCACCTTTGCCCAGTTCAGAGAGCAGTACAGCACACTGCTGGACACCAGAATCTGACAAAAAGACCGGGATGCCGCTGGAGGCAGTCCCGGCCTTTTCTATATTCCGAAGAACGCGGTTGCCGCTATTGGTTTTTTGTATAAAATGCCGTCCTTTGATGGCTTTTTATCAGAATAAAGTATTGGCTATTGAAAATCTCTGCAAAATGGTGTAAAATGTAGAACAAACTGAACGCCCCATCCCTTCTGGGATCAACACAAAGGAGTATGTAAGATGGACTGGAGCAACGATCGTAATCTGACCATGTTGGTAGACTTTTATGAGCTAACCATGGCCAACGGCTATCTGGAAATGGGCCTGCAAAACAAACGGGCAGTTTTCGATATGTTCTTTCGCAAAATCCCTGACGGTGGCGGATTCGCCATCTGCGCCGGTCTGGAACAGACCATCGATTATCTGAAAAATCTCCATTTCACCCAGGCTGACCTGGATTACCTGGCAAGCAAAAAGCTCTTTTCTCAGCGTTTTCTGGATTGGCTGCGGGATTTCCATTTCAGCTGTGATGTCTGGGCTGTGCCGGAAGGCACGCCGATCTTCCCCAATGAACCTGTCGTGGTAGTGGAAGGACCGATCATGGAAGCACAGCTGGTGGAAACCATGATTTTGCTTTCCATCAACTTCCAGTCGCTGGTAACCACCAAGGCCAACCGCATTGTCCGGGCTGCTCAAGGCCGCTCTGTGTTTGAATTCGGCTCCCGCCGGGCTCAGAGCTATGATGCCGCTGTACTGGGCGCCAGAGCTGCCTACATCGGCGGATGCAGCGGTACCGCCTGTGCCATCGCTGATCGGGAATACCAGACTCCGGCCATGGGCACCATGGCTCACAGCTGGGTACAGCTCTTTGATAACGAATATGACGCCTTCAAAGCCTATGCAGAGGTCTATCCTGACAGCTGCACATTGCTGGTGGATACCTATAATGTGGTCAAATCCGGTATTCCCAACGCCATTCGTGTCTTCAACGAAGTGCTGGCTCCCAAGGGATTCCGGCCCAAGGGTGTTCGGATAGACAGCGGTGACATCGCTTATCTGTCCAAAAAGGCCAGAAAGATGCTGGATGCTGCCGGTTATCCGGATTGTGGCATCGTGGCCTCCAACTCGCTGGATGAGTACCTGATCCGGGATCTGATTTTGCAGGGCGCTCAGATCAGTAGCTTTGGTGTCGGCGAAAACCTGATCACCTCCAAGAGTGACCCGGTATTCGGCGGCGTTTATAAGCTGGTGGCTGTGGTGAATGAAGATGGCCAGTATCAGCCCAAAATCAAGCTGAGCGAAACTGCTGAAAAGATTACCACTCCTCACAAAAAGATGGTATACCGTCTGTTCAACCGGGAAAGTGGTCAAGCAATGGCAGACTATATCACCCTGTTTGATGAAAAGGTACCGGCAGAAGGTCCCATTACCCTCTTCGATCCGGTGGACACCTGGAAATCCAAAACCTTCCAGGATGTGGAAATCCGGTCTATTCTGAAACAGATCTTTGACAAGGGTCAGTGCTGCTACGAAGTGCCGGATATTGAAACGGTAAAACGCTATTGTGCTGAACAGGTAGAAAGCCTTTGGGAAGAGGTACGGCGTTTTGAAAACCCTCATCGCTACTATGTAGACCTGTCTCAGGATCTTTGGAGTTGCAAGCAGCGGATGCTGGCAGAACACAAAATCTAACTGCTGATATGAGAAAAGCGGCTGTCTTTCAAGACGGCCGCTTTTTCCATGCCAATACAAAAAGCCAGCAGGCTATTGCCTGCCGGCGGAAATTACTTGGAACGCTTGGGGTAAGAAGAACCACGCTTTCCATCCATCGTACGCTTGAGATCCGACATTTTTTCGTCGCTGCGCTGCATGAAACGGCTGAGCATGTCTTCAAATTCCCGGCTGCCCTCCTGCTGGGGAGGCTGGGAAAAATCTCTTCCCTGAACCTGACGGGGAGGACGTCCGCCACCGTGGGCAGGACGGGGAGAACGGGAGGATGGACGGGAAGGACGCTGCGTCTGCGGAGCAGGATCCTGTGCCTGTTTGATGGAAAGACTGATCTTGCCATCCTGGGCGATGTTCAGGATACGCACCTTGACGGTATCTCCCTGGTTGATGTAGTCCGTAATCTCCTTCACATAGGTGGGCGCAACCTCAGAGATATGAACCATGCCGGTTTTTCCTTCGCCAAGATCTACAAAGGCGCCAAACTTGGTGATGCCAGTGACCTTTCCTTCGCAAATCTTTCCTACTTCGAGCTGCATATAATTTTCAGCGGCCTCCTTAAAAATGATGCTTATTGGTTGCCGGAGGCGTTGTAGAAGACCTTTTCATCCGGAAAGATCAGTCCCAGTTTTTCTCTGGCCATACGAATAATGTAGTCTTTGTCAGTTCCCTGTTCCAAAAGAGCCCGCATCTCATCGTTTACCAGAACCTGCTGGTCACATTGTGCCTCCAAAGAGTCCAACTGCTTCTGATAAGCGGCGATATCCACCTGGAGCATCAGAGCTGAAACAGCCAGATAAACCACCAGAGCGGCAATCGCAATATTGAAAATTTTGTTGACCTTGCTTTTCTTTCCCCGCACTGCGATGCCGTCCTTTCGTTACAGAAACATTTTTATATATTATACCCCAATCTTTCAAATCCTGCAAGCATAATTTTTGTCAAATGAGGGTGAAGCCGTTATTTTTGTCATAATGTCCGAAATTATAATTTTATTTTAATGCGCTGTGAACAACCAAAAACAAGATTATGATGGTTCTGACAGATTTTGCACATCTCTTTTATGGGAAATGCGATGGAAAAGATGGCAGAATGCTTTTCCAATCCAGCTTAAAACCCGTTCTGCCCGTAAAACAAACCAGCGGAAAAAGCCATACACCAACGTTCCAACTGTGGTGTAATAAAGCAGAAACCCCAGGCCGCATCCTATCAGCACAAACAGCCGAAGCTGTCCGCTGCAAAGGCGGAGAGCAAAGCGAAAAAGCAAAGAGGCTGCCACCAGAAAGTAGCAGCCATCCTGCCAGAACAGACCTCTGCTGCACCCGGGAAGTAGCCGGAAAATCCGAAAACCGTCATAAATCATGCCCAGGACAGCCCCCAGCACGCAGGACTGTAAAAAAATCCAAACTGCTCCGGAAATCAGCACGGATGCCCTCCCCTCTCAGCGAAAGAGGGAGCGCCAGCCGCCTTTGGGGCGCTGATCCTCTGAATAGACCATGGAATCCACTTCCCCTTCCAGGCAGAAATCACCAGTTTCCACACTGAAGCTGCTGACCCGCAGAGAACGCCCCCGGATCACCAGACGTCCCAGGGAAGTAAATAAAATGACCAGCGTTTCATCAAAGCAGTCCACATCCTGTACACCAGAAAGGGAGAGCTTTCCCCTTTCCTCCAAAATCAGCTGATGCGGCAGCTTGAGCGTTTTTTCCTCCTGCATAACCACCCGTCCTTTCCCTTGTTGGTTTCACTATATGCGGACGGGCGCAGGAATATGTCTCAGCCCAGCAGTTCGTACTGTTGGGAGGCGGTTTCTTTGGTGGCAAATTCAGATACAGACAGCACCCGCGCCTTGATGGGACGGCCAATGCCAATCTCGATCACATCGCCCACCTTAACATCATAGGAGGCCCGGGCTGGCTTGCCATTTACCAGCACACGTCCGGCATCACAGGCTTCATTGGCGATGGTACGCCGCTTGATGAGCCGGGTGACCTTCAGATATTTGTCCAGTCTCACAGAACATTCTCCTTTCAGACAGAAAAAAGATCCCAAACCTGGCTGGTGTGGGATCTGGTGTAACAGATAGAAATCGCTGCTTATTTAGCCACAGCGTCCTTCAGAGCCTTACCGGCTTTAAAGGCGGGGACTTTGGAAGCAGGGATGGTGATGGGTGCACCGGTGGAGGGGTTTTTGCCCTCTCTGGCAGCACGATCACGTACTTCAAAGGTACCAAATCCAACCAGCTGCACCTTGTCATTGCTGACCAGGGCTTCGGTAATGCTTTCCAGCACAGCGGCTACAGCCTTCTCAGCGTCCTTCTTGGACAGCTCGGTTTTTTCTGCAACCAGGTTAATCAGATCGGTCTTTGTCATAAAAGTAATCCTCCAAGTTTTGAATTATCCATAGGGCCGCCAGATAGCGCACACCTATTTTAACATACATTTGGCCTGCTGCCACAAAGCCATCAGCTGTGCGGCATCCAGTTGATCCAGCTGCTTTCCCTGCTCGGCAGCCAGCTTTTCCACCTGAGCAAACCGGGTGATAAATTTCTCGCAGCTTTGGGTCAGAGAAAACTCTCCATCCAATCCCAAATGCCGGCAAAGATTGGCACAGGAAAAGAGCAGATCACCCATCTCCTCCTCCATATGTGCCCGGTCTCCCTCTGCAATGGCTTCATCCAGCTCTTCCAGCTCACGCTGAAGATCCGCCCGGGCCGACGCAGTATCCGGATAACAGAATCCGGCGTGGGCTGCCCGCTTGGTGAGCTTCTGAGCCCGTATCAAAGCAGGGTAAACCTTCGGAACTAGCTCCAAGGTTTCGGTATAGGAAGCGGTTCCTTTGAGACGGTTTTTGATGGCTTCCCAGTTTTTGAGAACCTCTCCGGTGGAATCCACCGTCAGTTCACCGAAAACATGGGGATGCCGGACCACCATTTTCTCACAGATATCGCTTACCACATCATCCAGAGAAAACCGTCCGGCTTCTTCCTCAATCTGCGCATGGAAAACCACCTGAAGCAACACATCTCCCAACTCTTCCTGCAACAATACAGGATCCTGCTTGTCGATGGCTTCTACCGCTTCATAGGTTTCCTCGATAAAATCCCGCCGGATGCTCTGATGGGTCTGTACCCGATCCCATGGACAGCCATTTTCACTCCGCAGCAGGGCGACAATCTGCCGAAGATCAGAAATATCATACCGGTCCTTGGGGTATTCAGACATTTTTCTTCCTCCAAATAGAATGGAATATTGCGATACATTACCATTTTAACCTAAACAATGATATTTTGCAAGTAGTTTCGCAAATTTTTCTCCGCCCGGCAGCATGATGATGTCATCCCGGCAAAGTGCACGGGAAAGTACCAGTGCGGCCAGATAGATTACACCAGCTATGGCAATGGCCAGAAGTGTCGCCAGCTGATCCGGCAGAATTCCGTGCAGAAGCGCGTAAACGCCCCAGGCTGAAGCACCGCAAAGTGCACCGCTGAGCAGCGGCTTCATCAGCAGACGGATAAAGGAAAAACGGATTCCGGATACCCGTTTGATCCCCTGGCAGGTGAGAATCAGAATCGCCAGGTAACAGGCTCCGGTACCTGCTGCGGCACCATTGATGTTGATAACAGGAATGATGATGGTCACCAGATTGACGACCAGCTTGATAATCATGCCTACCAGCATATATTTCGGCGGTTTGGTAACTTCTCCCAGTCCCTGAAGAACGGAGAAAAGCGGTGTGGTCAAGCCCAGAAAGATCAGCGAGATTCCCTGCCAGCTGAGCACGCTGGCCGCAATGGCGACTTCTGCGGTCTTGCTGGGAAAGAGCAGCGCCAGAATGGGCTGTGCCATAAACAGAATGCCAAAGCTGGCAGGTGCAGCAATCATCGCGGTCATCCGAACCACCGATTCAGTATTCACCCGGGTTCCCTTGCGATCTCCGGAAGACCAGCAGGTGGTGACGTTGGGAAGAGCACTCTTGCCGAAAATACTGGTGAAAGAAGGCACTAGATTGAATACTGACAGTGCATAACCACTGTAAGAGCCAAAGATGAAATTGGCAGCCTCCCCTGCCGCCATGACCTCAGCCGGCACTGTGCCGGAAAACTGTTTTTCCATGGCCTTGGGAAATTTGTCAAAGGCAAACTGGAGACAGTTGATGATGGTGACGGTATCCACTGCCTGCGCTACATTCATGACGATGGCGCCAATGGAAATGGGAATGGCAATCTTGATAAGCCGGGTGAGCAGCACCTGGGGCCGCATGGGACGGGGAGAATACCGCAGATCCTCTGGAAGGATGCGGTCCCCTTTCCAGCGATGCCGGACCAGCAGGAATACTGTTCCCACCAAGGTACTGAGGGTAACGCCCAGAATGGCCGCAGCCGACGCATAGGGCGCCACAGCAGCTGTCATGTCTGCGGTCGTGTGGCAGACAACACCAAAGACCTTGCGACCGGCTTCAAACTGGCTTTTTCCATGTTCGACTACCATAACCGAAAGGCTCAAGCCAAAGATCAGTTTGGCAATAACCTCCACAATCTGGGAGACTGCTGTGGGAATCATGTTGCGCAGCCCTTCATAGTATCCCCGGTAAGCCGACATCATACACCCGAAAAAGATAGCGGGAGCAATGGCCAATACGCTGAAAAGAGCATTGGGGTTCTGGGCAATGTCCACATAGATCTTGCTGAAAGCAGCCAGCAGCACGGTGCCCAGCAGGCCCAGAAAGAAAAAGAGCTTGACAGAAAGGTCATGAATCCGTCGGATGTCCCGATAACGGCCTCTGGCTGCCTGCTCCGCCACCATTCGGGCGATGGCGGTCGGCAGTCCTGCTGTGGAGAAGGCGTAAATCATCGTGAAAACGTTGTACGCCGTATTGAAATACCCCATGGCAGTACCATCCAGGATATTGCCTAATGGAATCTTAAAGACAGCGCCGATCAGCTTGACCGCCACCATGGAGCCCGCCAGTATCGTGGCTCCCCGCAAAAGGTTCTGTCCCTTGCTCTTTTGCAAACTCAACACTCCCAACCTGTATCCTGTTTCTGGATTCTCCCAAAAAGCTCCTGATAACAAACGAAAATCCGGGAATGGATCAAAAGCTGTGCTTTTTACATCCATTCCCAGATCTGCCTTCCCCCTTTTTGGAAGAAGTTACAAATTACTCAGTTTTTTCCTCGTCGGCGTCACAGCAGCATTCTTCAGAAGCCGGCTCTTCGCAGCAACAGTTTTCAGTCTCTGCCTCGCAGCAGCACTTCGGTGCCTCTGTCTCAGCTTCACAGCAGCATTCGCTGGCGGGTTCCTCTTCTGCTTCCGGTTCCATTCTGGTTCCGCACTTCATGCAGAAGACAGCTTCCTTCACATTCTGTGCACCACAGGCCGGGCAGAAACGCCGGTTCATCTGCTCGTCAATCTTCTCGTTGACCACAGCCAGTGCGGCTCTTACCTCGGTGATTTCATCTGCCAGAGAATCTACAAGCTCCTTGTTTTCGTACTCGTTATTCATCATGGCGTAGACGGCGCAGCCCAGTTTTTCATAAAGCGACTTCAGCTCGCTGCTCAGCTGGGCGCTCTGATATTTCAGCTTGGAAAGCTCCACGACTTTATCAGTCTGTTTTTCTGCTTTACCCACCACTGTTTTGGCCGATGCGATCAGTTCATCCAGAAATCCCATCTTCAATCATCCTTTCGTACAGGCAAGAACGCCTTTGTTACCACTCATTATAATCGAAAAATCGGGAACTTTCAAGAAATTTCGGTAAATTAACAGGAAATTTTTTACTGAAATTCTTACTTTTCCGACGGTGTCTCGGGAAAAACAATAAATTCCCGCATTAAAGAATCCGCTGGAATTCCCTCCATGGAAAAATAGGAGAAAAAGGAAACCTGCTCCAGAATGCGCCCCACAAAGTCTCCCAGAAAAGTGTCGCCGCGAAGCGGTTCCAACAGTTCTTCCAGCATACTCCGGTAGAGCAGCGGCTCGTAGAGGTGCAAGGAATCAATCCAGAAATCCGCTGCTGTACGGAATGGACGGATGTACCGCTCCTCCCCCGCTACCACGTTGCCCCACATGCCCAGGGTAGCAGCCGGACCGCATCCCCGGAAATTGTTGTCCCGGATAATCCGGCGGAGCATCCGCATTTCTCTTGTACTGAGGATACGCCGCTCGTCCAGATAATATTCCGCTTTCACCGAAATATAGATCTTCATGGCATGAAGAAAATACGGTCGGGCGCAGATTACCGGATTGATGGCGTGGAGTCCCTCAATGATAATGGCAGTATGATCATCATAATGCAGCGTCTTGCGCTGCTGGCTGCGCTTGCCGATGGTGAAATCGTAGAGTGGAAAATCGTGCTGGCCATTTTGCTCCAACAGAGAGAGACAACGCTCCAACTCCTCCACATCCACCAGTGCCGGGCTTTCCAGATCCTGCGTCCCGTCCGGCAGATATGGCGCCAGTGCCCGATCTTCAAAAAAGTCGTCAAGCGATATGGACAGGGTATTAATTCTCCGGCGGTGCAGCTCAGCCTGCAAATTGAGGGAGGTCGTGGTTTTACCGGAGCTGCTGGGACCGGCCAACAAAATAAGCCGGTTCTGGGTCATGTGACGGCAAAAAGCGTCTGCCACCTGACGAATCTGGCGGCGGTAACGATCCTCCGACTGGTCAATCAGTCCCTGAGGGTCATGGGCAGCCAACCGGTTAATCTCCGGCAGATTCAGGCGAATTTTATAGTCAGTAACCATGGTTCCTCGCTTTCTCCCTTCCGCTCAGGGCAGCCGCTCCAAAAACGGATGCAGGGATTCCTTCCTGGCCAGTATATCGTCAAACTGGGAAATATATTCATAGGGGTACTTGTAATTATAGACCCGATGAATCTCTCCAGGCAGTACCACCTTGGAAACCGCACCGGCGCCAGCAGCCAGAATGGTCTGGACCTCTTCCATGATATAGACATTGTACCGGCCAAAATGCCCTGGCAGGGCATAGCCCACATTCTCCAGATTGCCGATGGTGTTTTTCTGCCGGTACAGATAGTATGGAATGTACCCAGCCGCAGTCAGCGTTCGGTAGGCGTAATCCACCATCTGCTGAGTAGGCCGGTAATCTTCCGGTTCATGCCCCTCTGCAAAGAGATTGGAGGAACGCTTGATGGAAAGAGTATGGACCGTGATGTTTTCAGGCTGCAGGGAGACTGCCCGGTCAATACTGCTGCAAAAGCTCTCGTAGGTATCCGTGGGCAAGCCCGCAATAAAATCCATATTGATGGAATCAAAGCCAACCTGCCGGGCTTCCAGATACCGGTCCACCACATCCTCAGCTGCATGTTTCCGGCCGATAGCCTGCAAAACCGAATCTGAAAACGTCTGAGGGTTAATGCTGATTCGGCGGGCGCCGGCATCCCGGATTACCTGAAGTTTTTCAAGGTCAATCGTATCGGGACGGCCTGCTTCAATGGTGTATTCCACTCCATCATCCAGCGGAAAATAGAGCTTGATCGCATCGGTGAGCTGCTTCAGCTGTTTGGCAGTGAGAGTGGTAGGGGTACCACCCCCAATATAGACACTCCGAAGGCGAAGCCCATGATTACGGGCAATTTCAGCTGTAAAGGACAATTCCTTTACAAGCATTCTCAGGTATTTTGGAACCAATTCCAGGGCTTTTTTCTGGGTAATGGCGTGAGAAACGAAAGAGCAATAGCTACACCGGCTGGGACAGTAAGGAATTGACAGGTACAGGCTGTAATCCCGGGGCTGGTCGTCGGCCAGAATCTCCTGCTGCGCCCGTGCAATTTGCAGGGCAAGATCCAGTTTGCTTTCAGAAAGATAGAGTGTTTCAGAAAGCTCCCGGCGAATTTCCTCCTCGGTACGGCCTGCTGCAAGCCGCTGCTGTACCCATTTCACCGGACGCACTCCAGTCAGGATGCCCCACTGGGGGCGAATGCCGGTGAGTTCAAAGAGCAGGTCATAAAGCAGCCGTCCCAGCTCCATTTCACAGGGGCCGTCCTCCTGAATATCAGGAAGAGTGCTACTGCGAGTGTGGGTTTCCCCATTCCGGCGGACTGTAACCGTCAGCTGAGTATCCGCTTCTGCCTGCCGCTGAATCCAGACCAGATCTCCCTCCGGCAGTGTATCCGGCTCATAGGCATATTGAAATTTCTGAAGCGGGAAAAAGAGACGGACAATGTTCTCCATCTCATATTTAAAGGTATTGCCAGTAAAGCACAATGTCATAAGTGAGCCCTCATATAGGGATTATGCTGCCGTTCCCAGTTCAGGGTAGTGGCGGGGCCATGTCCCGGATAAACGGTATAGTCTCCCGGCAGGGAGACTAATTTTGCCAGCGAAGCGAGTAATGCACGCTCATCTCCACCATAAAGATCGGTTCGTCCCATGCTCTGCCGAAAGAGGGTATCTCCGCTGAACAGACTGGTCCCTTCCACCAGGCAAAGCCCACCTCGGGTGTGGCCGGGCGTATGAATCACCAACACTGGCTGCTTATCCACCAACAGCTTGTCGCCGTCAGCCAGTACCCGATCCGGCGAAAGAATGACTGGATGCCCGGTAATTTCAGCGGAAACATTGAAAGCAGCGGTTTCCAACATGATCCGGTCATCTTCATGAACCAGAATGGGAATCTGATACTGACGCCGGAGCGCATCAGCGCCGCCCATATGGTCATAATGTCCGTGGGTAAGCAGAATCATCTCTGGTGTCAGGTTATGTTCTTTCATGACCTGCTCGATCTTTTCCGGTTCTCCGCCAGGATCGATAATGGCACAGCGGCCACTCTCCCCTGCCAGCAGATAGCAGTTGGTGGCCAGCGGTCCAGCTGGTATTGTATAGACCTTCATACTTCCCCCTTACTCCCCGCGGCGGGGGCGCTTCATCTCTTCGCTATCCATCAGAATGGTTACCGGACCATCCGCAGTCATGGAAATCTCCATATGAGCGCCAAAACGTCCAGTCTCTACCGGAATGCCCATCTCCCGCAGCATCGCTACATAGGCTTCATACAGCTCTACGGCTAACGGCGGGTGGGCAGAACGGGAAAAAGAAGGCCGATTGCCCCGGCGGCAATCTCCGCCCAGGGTGAAGTTACTTACCACCAGGATGCCTCCGCCAATGTCCTGAACAGACAGGTTGAGTTTATCCTGCTCATCGGTAAAGATCCGCAACCGGGCCGTTTTTTCCGCCAGGAGCCGTACATCTTCCAGGGTATCCCCTTCCATGATGCCGCAGAGAATCATCAAGCCCTTGTCAATTTCTCCTGCGGGCGTTCCATCTGCTGTAACAGCAGCTCTGGACACCCGCTGAATCACCAGTTTCATGTTGCAACTTCCTTTTTGCTAAAATATTGATTATCCGCCGCAGGGCTCTACAGAAATGACGCTGCGAACCTTGGAAAGTTTCTGGATAATCGTGGCCAGATGGGCCTTACCCTGAATACTGAGGGTGACGGTGATAACAGCGTTGCCGTTTTTTAACTCACGGGCATCCACTTTATGAATGGGCACTCGCATATTGGACAAAGCAATGCTTACGTCTCCCAGCAGCATATCCCGGTCGTGAGCGACAATTTCCAATGTAGAGCGGAAGTCCACCGGGATGTTATCAGCCCAACGGACACTGATCCACCGCTCCCGCTGAATCACATCATTCATGGAAGAGATGGCATTGGGACAACTCCGCTTATGCACCGAGACACCATATCCTCTGGTGATGAAGCCGACAATGTCATCTCCCGGCAGCGGATTGCAGCACTGTGCCAGCTTGTACTGGCAGTTTTCAATGCCCTCCACCACGATGGCGCTGTCATTTTTCCGGCGGGGAGAAGGCGTTTCCTTCAGGACATCGGTCTGCCGGATCTGATTGGCCTTCATCAGCTTGACATAGTCGTCCTTGATTCGGGGCATCAGCCGGGTCAGCACAATGCCGCCGTAACCGATAGCTGCATAGAAATCATCCAGGGTTTCTTTATGCTGGCGGACAGCCAGACTCTCCATAAACTGCTGGAATTCTTCTTCGTTGGAAAAATGAATATAATTGCGGCGGAACTCCTTTTCCACCTCTGCCTTGCCTTCGGCGATATTCTCTTCCCGCCGTTCTCTTTTAAACCAGCTGCGGATCTTGGAACGGGCCTCACTGGTCTTGGCAATCTTCAGCCAATCTCGGCTGGGGCTTGCAGTCTGGCTTTTTGTGGTGAGGATCTCGACAATTTCACCGGTTTTTACCTGATAATCCAGCGGTACAATTCTTCCATCCACCTTGGCGCCGATCATCCGGTTGCCTACCTGGGTATGAATGGCATAGGCAAAGTCAATGATGGTGGAACCGGCGGGCAGGCTCTTTACATCTCCCTTGGGGGTAAAGACAAAGACATCATCTGCCGACAGGTCGGTCTTGATGTTCTTGACAATGTCCTCTTCGGAATCCTGAGCCGATTCGATAATCTTACGGATCCAGGCCAGACGGTCCTCCAGACGGTCTTTGCCCTGGATGCCAGCCTTGTATTTCCAGTGAGCCGCAATACCGTATTCAGCAGTGTAATGCATATCCCAGGTCCGGATCTGAATCTCAAAGGGAATGCCTTCCTTGTCAATGACCGTGGTATGAAGAGAACGGTACATATTGGGCTTGGGCGTGGAAATATAGTCCTTGAACCGGTTGGGAATCGGGGTAAACAGGTCATGGATAATGCCCAGAATGTTGTAGCATTCAATGACGGTGTTGACAATAATCCGCACCGCATAGACGTCATAAATTTCTTCAAACTGCTTGCCAGCCATGTAGACCTTGCGGTAGATGCCATAAATACTCTTGACACGGCCGGAAATATTGGCCTCGACGTCGAAATCTTTGAGACGGACTGAAATCCGTTCCTGTACCCGCTGAATATAGGCGCGCCTGTCTGCTTTGTCCAGCTCCAGCTTATCCTCAATCTCCTGGTAGCCAATGGGATCCAGATACCGGAGTGCTAGATCCTCCAGTTCATCCTTGACGCCCCGGATACCAAGCCGGTGTGCAATAGGGGCATAGATCTCCATCACTTCCAGCGACTTGCTGCGCTGTTTATCCGGCGGCTGAAACATCATGGTACGCATATTGTGTAACCGGTCAGCCAGCTTGATAATAATGACCCGGATGTCCTGATTCATCGCCAGCAGCATTTTCCGGACATTTTCGGCCTGCTGTTCCTCCCGGGTAGAGAGAGGAATCTGTCCCAGTTTGGTCACGCCATCCACCATCAGGGCTACCTCTGAGCCAAACTGCTTGGTGATCTGCTCCAACGGAATATCCGTATCCTCTACCACATCGTGAAGCAGTGCTGCACAGATACAGTCACTGTCCATTCCCAGTCCTACCAGAATAATGGCGACTGAAATGGGGTGACAGATATAGGGATCGCCTGATTTTCTCAACTGATTGCCATGGGCTTCATAGGCAAGTTCATAGGCCTGTTTAATCTTTTCAAGGTCGTAGCTTTTATCGCTTTCTTCAATGGTACGCCGCAGATCGTCATAATTTTCAACACAACAGGTTGCCATCCTTCACTCCCCCTTTTGTTGACACAGCCTACTTAAAATAACAGACTGCTCCATCTGCACCTTTCCGGTGACCGGAAGCATCGAAACGGAAGAAAAATCCGGTTCAATCCGGATAAGCTGCATCTCCTGCAGGATATCCATGGACAGCCGGTATTTGCAATAGTTCATACCGCCTGCCTGCACAGCCATCAGATAGAATAAATCCAGATGGAAGGGGCTTCCTTCCCGGCTGCGCAGCAGTTTATACAGCTGCCGGAGCTCTGCCAGAGTCGGAACAGCAATGGCCATGATCTTTCCATCCACTGCCTCACCCCGGCGGATTTTTTGGTAATAATAATCTGCATTCTCCATCTTTTTCGCATCATACCAGGTGGGGCGCATCTCTTTCATCCGGACGCTGATGGATTTATTACCCCGATAACTGCTGATTTCCAGATTGACCAGTATGTCAGCCGTACTTCCAACAGGATAGGCAAATTGTTCCGGTGTCATGCGGAAACAGAGAATATTGATTTCCTGGCCCTCAAAACGGACCCGAACCTTCAGATGTTTGCCTCCACTAAGGGGAATCAGCTGCAAAATCTCGCATCCTGGCATCAGGAAGACCGGCTGAGGATTGCC
>CALXFL010000002.1 GCA_944387515.1 uncultured Clostridia bacterium | reverse complement strand
TTTTGCCAGAACTTATGTAACTGAAGGTATGACCGGGTTATTGGTGCAGGCCCTGAAGCGAGTACGCGGTAAAGATGGCGAGCCTGTCATTCAGCTGAAGACTGCCTTCGGTGGTGGTAAAACCCACAGCATGTTGGCATTGTATCATATGCTGCGCGGGAAGGTTCCTGCTGACAGCATTCCCGCCATCAAGCCGGTAATGGAGAGAGCGGGCATGACTACCCTTCCCCGTGCAAATGTGGCAGTGCTGGTGGGTACGGCTCTGGACCCCACCAAAGCCAAGCGGCCCATCAATTTTCCGGGTATTACAATCAATACCCTCTGGGGCGAAATGGCAGCCCAACTGGCAGAATCCGCTGGTCGTGCAGAACTGTATGACTATGTGAAGGAAGCAGATAAAAAAGGTGTATCTCCCGGTTCCGAGGCATTGAAGAATTTGTTTGATGCTTGCGGTCCTTGTCTGATTCTTATGGATGAGCTGGTAGCCTATGCTAAGAAAATCTATGGTGTATCCGGTCTGCCTGCAGGTTCCTTTGATAACTTTATTTCTTTTATTCAAGAAGTGACAGAGGCTGCTCGTGCTAGCCAGAATAGCCTGGTAGTGGCATCTATTCCTGAATCGGATATTGAGATCGGCGGAGAGGCCGGTAAAATTGCATTAGAGACCATTGAGCATACCTTTGGCCGTATGGAATCGATTTGGAAACCTGTCGCGGCTAATGAGGGCTTTGAGGTAGTTCGTCGTCGGCTTTTTCTGGATTGTAAAAAACCTATTGCGCGGGATCAGGTTTGCACACGGTTCAGTCAGATGTATACAGAAAATTCAGGTGATTTCCCCTATGAGGCTAAAGAGGTGGACTATCGGGAGCGGATGGTGTCCTGCTATCCCATTCATCCAGAGATTTTTGATCGGTTGTATGAGGATTGGTCCACGCTGGAACGCTTTCAGCGGACTCGTGGCGTGTTGCGCCTGATGGCCTCTGTAATTCATGAACTTTGGATGAATAATGATGCCAGTCCGATGATTATGCCTGGCTCTATTCCTTTGGATGTGCCTAATGTGCGCGAAGAATTGATTCGGTATCTGGACGAAGGTTGGAATTCCATTGTGAGCAATGAGATTGATGGCAAGAACTCTGTACCTTACCAAAAGGATCAGTCTGTACCTCGTTATGGGCAAAAGCTGGCTGCTCGGCGCATTGCTCGAACTATCATGCTGGGTAGTGCCCCCACAGTGCGGGCTCAGTCGGTGCGCGGCATTGAAGCTTCCCGTATTCGTTTGGGTGTGGTACAGCCGGGAGAAAGTATTGCTGATTTCAATGATGCCTTGAATACACTGAGAGGCTCTTTGGCTTACCTGTATACCAATTCCACTGGTGATCGGTATTGGTTCGATACTCGTCCCACTTTGCGCAAAACGGCACAGGATCGTGCTACTCAATTTTCTGATGTCGACGTGGAATACGAGATCGAGACTCGTTTGCGCAAATTGCGAAAAGAAGAGCCTTTTTCTGGATTGCATGTTTGTCCTGCCTCCTCTCTGGATGTGACTGATGACCAGGCGGTTAGGCTTGTAATTCTAGGAGTAAAGGATACATATCGCTCTAGTAACTCTAAAAATCTTGCTTTGGAAGCCGCTTCGGATATTTTAGATAATCGAGGAACATCTCCGCGTATCTATCGTAATACATTGGCTTTTATTGCCCCGGACCAGGAACAGGTTGGGGCATTGAAACAAGCAGTCAGGGAATATTTGGCATGGAAGTCTATTGTGGACGACAAAGAATCTCTGAATCTGGACATTGCACAAACTAAGGAAGCCAACAACAGCTTGCACAGAAGTAACGATACTGTGGAATCTCGTATCAAGGAGACCTATTGTTGGTTGTTAGCACCTTCTGTTGACCTGCATATAGATATGAAAGCCATCCAGTGGGAGGCTATCCGCATTACTGGTGGTTCAGATAGTATTGTTGCTAAAGCGGCAAGCAAGATGCTTCAGCAGGAGTTGCTCATCACGAAATGGGCTCCAGCACTACTGAAGATGGCTTTGGATGATGTGTTGTGGAAAGAAACAGACTGTATCCAGATCAAGAAGTTGTGGGAGTATCTCTGTACATATTGCTATTTGCCCCGCTTGGCACGCTACGGTGTACTGGAAGATGCTATCCAAACTGGGTTGAACTCTACAGAATATTTTGCGATTGCGGCAGGCTACAGTCAAGACCGTTTTCTGGACCTGAAGTTTAATCAGCATGTTGGGTTTATTCAGCAATCAGATTATCTGGTGAAAAAGATGGCTGCACTTGAGCAGATTGCTGCCGAGACACAGAACCATCCCACAGATATTTCTTCGTTGCAGATCCAAAAAGAAACATCCTCTACAATTTTGACTCCACCGACGGAACAAGGACAAGAAGTGGCAATCACACCAGAAGTGAATGACAAGCCGACATCGCCTCAAAATACACATTTTTTTATGTCTGCTCAGTTGGATAATACGCGAATCAATCGAGACGTTCAGCGTCTTGTAGAGGAAATAATTAGCCATTTAACAAGTGTAGACGGATGTACAGTAGAGGTATCGCTTGAAGTAAATGTACAAGCCCCGAATGGACTGCCTGTTCCCATTGTACGCACGATTATGGAAAATTGCCGAACATTGAAAGTGAAAAATTTTGGCGTGGATAATTAATAATGCCGATATGAGGATGTGCCGGTTTAGGAAGATAGAATAGCAAAAATAAATACAAAGCAGGATCTCATCACATAGTGTAAAAGCAAGAAAGTGCCAGTTTTTCACTGGTGCTTTCTTGCTTTCTGAGTTAAATGCAACCTGATTTTACGGAATCATCCCAAAATACTTTAGTGCCTCTGTAATTGCCGCTTCCTTTTCCGGTGGACATTTCGGCTGTCTGGAATTTTCGGATTTCGGTTTGTTATAATTCTCACGCTCAATAATGCCGTATTTCTGTTTGACCTGGGCGATATAGAGGTGGCTGACTTTCAAACCGGTATGCTCCAGCACATACTCCTTAATTTCCTCATAGGTAGCTTTACTCTCCGCCGATGTCAAATCCAGCTCATCCAGATTCAACTCCACCTCGATATGCTGCTTGGTATTAAGTTTGGACAATAGACATACCGTCTCCACATGATGCGTCCAAGGGAACATATCCACCGGCTGGATCTTCTTCACCTGATAACCGCCCCGCACCAGCACAGCCAGATCCCGAGCCTGGGTCTCCGGATTGCAGGAAATATACACAATCCGGCCGGGCTGCATCTTCAACACAGCCGACAAAAACCGCCGGTCACTGCCTGCTCGGGGCGGATCCATCAGCAGTACATCTGCTTTCAAGCCGGATTCCGCCATCTCAGTGAGATACCGGCCGGCATCCGCCGCTGTGAACTGAATGTTCTTTACCCCATTGCGCCGGGCATTTTCCCGAGCATCCCGGACCGCCGCCGGATTGCTCTCCACGCCAATGACCTGTCCAGCGTGAGCCGCCGCACACATGCCGATGGTTCCAATGCCACAGTAGGCGTCAATCACCGTCTCAGTGCCGGTCAGCCCGGCAAACTGAATGGCCTTCTGATAAAGGATCTCTGTCTGGGTGGGATTGACCTGGTAAAAGGAACGGGGAGAAATGCGGAAAGTCAGTTCGCAAAGCTGATCTTCAATGTATCCGGGACCGTAGAGTACCTCTTCCCGCTGCCCCAAAAGCAGATTGGTGGGCTGGTCGTTTACCACAAATACCACTGTGGTGATATCAGGATGGGCTTTCAACAGCGCTTTGGTCAGCGCTGCTTTCTGAGGAAATACCGGTGTCGCCCCCACCAGCACCACCATAAGCTGGCCAGTTTTGACCGCTCTCCGCACCAGCAAATGCCGGAAAAAGCCCTGTCCGGTACGAGGGTCCCAGACAGCCAGCTTGAAGGCTGGCAGCAGCCGGCGCAATGTGGCGGCAATTTCGGCACCTGCCCGGTCTTCGATCATGCAGCTGTCGGTAATGGCGATCCGCTGCTCCTTGGACTGCCAGATTCCGGTAACGGTTTTTCCTGCACGGGTGCGGCCAAAGGCTACCTGAACCTTATTCCGGTAGTGGTAAGGATGAGCCATGCCGATGATGAAAGGAATAGAACCGTAACGCCCTAACAGTTTCTTGACCTGAGACTGTTTCCAGCGAAGCTGGTCCGGGTAGGGGAGATTCTGCATCTGACAGCCGCTGCATTTTTTGTAAATAGGGCAGATTTCCTGTTCCTCGGTCAGCTGACTCTGATGGGTTTCAGCAGGCCGGATATATGTTCGTTTCATAATTCCTCCATTGCGCCGGATGAATCCGGTGTTTCGTTCAGTATTTCCAGTGCCCGGCGGTAGCGTTTCCGATGGACAGCCGCCCACTGTGGGGAACAGCAAGGCTGTCGGGTTTCGTCACTGTTGTGCAGAAGATCTGCCCGCTTCACCACTTTGGCCAGGGGATTGCCGCAAACCCGCCGGATATAGGTTTCGTACTCCTCATCCGGTTGACGGGTCAGTACGGTCAGGGCTTCCAGAATGTCAGCTGGCATCCCCTCTGCCTCAAGTCGTTCCAACGTAAGGATGGTATCTTCCAGCACATCGTGGAGCAGTGCGGTGACAACTGCTGCTTCAGTGGTCATCTGCTCAGCCAGATGAATCGGATGATAGAGATAGGGAACACCACTTTTGTCCAGCTGCCCATGATGCGCCTCATAGGCCAGACACATAGCCTTCCTCACCAGAGGGGTATACACCACAACAATCCCTCCAATCACCAATAAAACCGGTATGGAACGGCCCGCCGGTCATGCTCCTTCTTTTTACTGCTATTATACCATACCAGCGTCCTCAGAGGCAATTGCTTTTCTCCTGCTATGGCGGCAGTGCCGCTTTTATGTTATACTGTGACAGGGAGGGAAGAAAGATGATTCATGCTGTAATCTTTGATATGGACGGACTTTTACTGGATACGGAGCGGATATTGGTAGATTGCTGGCAGCAGGCGGCAGCGCAGATGGGCTTCCCCTTGACCCGGGAGCATGCGCTGCACATTCGCAGTCTGGCGGGGGAGTATGCCGGCCCCTACCTGCAAAGCCAGCTGGGCCCAGACTTTGATTATCCCGCAGTCCGGGCCAAACGGAAAGAGCTGATGGAAGAACGCCTGAAACAGGAAGGCCTTGTACCCAAACCGGGTGGAAAAGAACTGCTGACCTGGCTGCGGCAGGCCGGTTATAAAACCGCCGTCGCCACTGCCACCGATCCGGAACGGGCTAAACGATATCTGGAACAGGTAGGCCTGCTGCCGCTGCTGGACCGAGTCATCTGCGCGACCATGGTGCCTCACGGCAAACCCATGCCGGATGTCTACCAGTTTGCCTGCCAGGAGTTGGGTGAAGATCCCGCTCACTGTCTGGCATTGGAGGATTCTCCCAATGGTGTCCTGTCTGCCTGGCGGGCAGGCTGCCGGGTGATTATGGTCCCAGATCTGACCCTGCCGGATCCGGAAACAGCCTCGTTGCTGTGGGCAACGGCGGATAATCTGACAAAGGTACCCGCTTTGCTGCAAAAAAAGGAAGAAAAGCTGTAATTTCCTCTTGCCAAACGGCAAAATTGCTGTCAAAATAGAGGAAGTGAATAATCAGATACAACTGGCCGTATATGGCATACAGGAGGATACATATGTCAGAAACCAAAGAACAGCCCATTCAGATTGCCCTGCTGGGTCTGGGAACCGTGGGCGGTGGTGTGTTCAAGCTGATGAACCGGCTGCGGGAGGAACTGCCCATGAAGGTAGGCGCCCCAGTGGAAATCACTCGAATTCTGGTCCGGAACCGCCAGAAAAACCGGCCTGGCATCCCGGCAGAGCTGCTCACTGATGATTTTCAGGAAATCCTGATGGACCCCCATATTCAAATTGTAGTAGAGGTGATGGGCGGTATCCAGCCGGCCTGTTCCTATATTCTGGCGGCTCTGACTGCCGGAAAATCGGTGGTCACCGCCAACAAAGACCTGCTGGCGGAACGTGGACGGGAGCTGTTGGAGGCTGCGGCTGCGCATCAGGCCGATCTGCTTTTTGAAGCCTCGGTGGCAGGCGGCATTCCCATTATCCGCCCCCTGAAGGAGTGTCTGGCTGGCAACACTATCACCGAGGTAATGGGCATTATCAACGGCACCACCAACTACATTCTCACCCGGATGACCCGGGACGGCATGGAATTTTCCCAGGCTCTGGAACAGGCCCAGCAGTTGGGCTATGCGGAGGCTGATCCCACTGCCGACATTGAAGGCTACGATGCGGGACGGAAGATGGCGATTATGGCTTCGATTGCCTTCCACTCCCGGGTTACCTTCCAGGATGTCCATACCCAGGGCATCACCGCCATCAGCGCCCGGGATATCCGGTATGCCCGGGAACTGGGCTGTGTCATCAAGCTGCTGGGCGTCGCCCGGCTGGGAGATGCTGGAATTGAAGTGGGCGTTCACCCCATGCTGATTCCGGAAAGCCATCCGCTGGCCAATGTAAACGATGCCTTCAATGCAGTTTTCCTCCATGGCGATGCGGTGGATGACGCCATGTTCATGGGCCGGGGCGCCGGTGAAATGCCTACTGCCAGTGCTGTGGTGGGTGACATCATCGATGCGGCACGGAATCTGCGGGCTGGCTGTACCGGACGGATCGGATGCAGCTGCTATAAGGACCTGCCCATCCGCCGGGCCGAGGACTGTGAGAGCCGTTATTTCTTCCGGCTTCAGGCTGAGGACCGGCCGGGCGTACTGGCCAGCATTGCCAGCGTCTTTGGCAACAATGGCGTCAGCATCGCCCAAGTCATCCAGAAAACCCGCAGCAGTGGACTGGCAGAGCTGGTCATCATCACCGACCGCACTGTAGAGCGCCATTTTGCCGACTCCATTGCCATTCTCAAAGGAATGTCCATGGTGAAGGAAATCTCGGCCATGATCCGGGTATATCCATAAAAGGAGGACTTGATTCTATGGTATTTCCCGAGGAATTTCTCCGGCGGATGGAAGAGATGATGGGAGAGGAGTACCCCGCCTTTGCTGCCAGTCTGGAAAAGGATAAGGTCCAGGGCCTGCGGGCCAACCCCCTGAAAATTCAGCCAGAACCACTGGCCAGTCTTCTGCCATTTCCGGTAAAGCCTGTTCCTTGGACAGCAGAGGGCTTTTACTATGACGCTGCGGACCGCCCTGGCCGCCACCCCTACCACGATGCCGGCCTTTACTATATGCAGGAACCCAGTGCCATGTCTGCCGTAGAAGCGCTGGATATACGTCCCGGACAGCGGGTGCTGGACCTCTGTGCAGCTCCCGGTGGAAAATCTTCCCAGATTGCCGGCCGGATGCTGGGACAGGGGATGCTGGTCTCCAATGAAATCATCCCGGGGCGGGCCAAGATACTGGCTCAGAATCTGGAACGGATGGGCGTTTCCAATGTGGTTATTCTCAACGAGGAAAGCGGCAAGCTGGCTAGTAGGCTGCCCGAGTTTTTTGACCGGATCCTGGTAGATGCCCCCTGCTCCGGAGAAGGCATGTTCCGCAAGGACCCGGAGGCCTGTAAGGAATGGAGCCCTGAAAATGTGGACATGTGCGCCCGGCGGCAGCTGGAAATCCTACAAAATGCCGCTGCCATGCTGAAACCGGGCGGGCGGCTGGTCTACTCCACCTGCACCTTTTCCCCGGCGGAAAACGAGCAGACAGTAGAAGCGTTGCTGAAAGCAGTGCCGTCTCTTTCCTTGACGGATACCGGCATTTCGGCCTTCTTTTCTCCGGGCCGCCGGGAATGGTGCAGCGGAAGTGCGCCTGTGGAGAAAACTGTGCGGGTTTGGCCTCATCTGACAAACGGAGAGGGACATTTTGTCGCCGCTTTTGAAAAGGCAGCAGAAGGATACTTCTCCCCTGAGCCCGCTCTGAAATTCTCTGTTCCTACAGACGCAGAGGCGCTTTTCCTGCAATTCTGCGAGGAGACCCTGACGACGCTGGGACAGAGCCTGACAGCTGGTCCCAAGATGCTCATGGGAAGTGAACTCTACCGGCTTCCCACCGGTGCCTTCCCGTTGGACGGGCTTCGGGTGATTCGTCCTGGCCTGCACCTGGGCAGCTGCCGGAAAGGACGGTTTGAGCCTTCCCACAGTCTCGCCATGGCATTGCCAGGTGTAGCCGTGCAGCGGTCGGTTTCCTTCACCCCGGATCAGCCCGAAACATTGGCCTTTTTAAGAGGAGAAACCCTCAATCTCGACCGTCCCAAGGGCTGGCTCACCGTACAGGTGGACGGATATCCTCTGGGCTGGGCCAAATCGGCAGGCGGCACTCTGAAAAATCACTACCCCAAAGGATTGCGCCGGATGGGATGACGCCGGTGCGAGAAAGGAGCTTATCATGGAAAAAATTCGTCTGGGAAAAACCGGTTTGATGGTTTCAGCCTCTTCCTTCGGTGCATTGCCCATTCAGCGGCTTTCTAAAGAGGAAGCTGCCCGGCTTCTGCGGATGGCCTATGACAACGGCATCAACTACTTCGACACCGCCAACGCATACAGTGACAGTGAGGAAAAAATCGGACTGGCCCTGTCGGATGTGCGTCAGAACATCATCATCTCCACCAAGAGCGGCGCCAAGGACAAGAAAACCCTGCTTTCCCATATTGAGCTGAGCCTACGGCGGATGAAAACGGACTATATTGACATTCTTCAGCTGCACAACCCCTCTGTACTGCCCGATCCGGAAGATCCGGACAGCACCTACGGCGGCCTGCTGGAAGCACAGAAAAAGGGCTGGATCCGGTTTATCGGCATCACCAATCACAGCCTGGAACGAGCCAAAAAAGCCGTCCTCAGCGGCCGGTATGATACCCTCCAGTTCCCCTTCTCTTCACTGGCATCCAATGAGGAAATTGAACTGGCAGAACTGACCCATGAACGAGATATGGGCTTTATTGCCATGAAAGCCCTGTCCGGCGGCTTGATTACCAACGCCGCCACGACCTTTTCCTTCATCAAGCAGTATCCCTTTGTGGTGCCTATCTGGGGTATTCAGCGGAAATCTGAGCTGATGGAATTTCTCGAGCTGGAGAAAAATCCGCCGGTTTATGACGACGCCATGAAAGCCCTGATTCAGAAGGACCGGGAAGAGCTGATGGGGAACTTCTGCCGGGGCTGCGGTTACTGCCTGCCATGTCCTGCCGAAATTGACATTCCCACCGCTGCCAGAATGAGTCTGCTGCTGCGCCGTTCTCCCTGGCAGGGCCTCATTTCGGAGGAAAACTGCGAAAAGATGCTGCGGGTTGAAAACTGCATTCACTGCAATCACTGCAAGAATCACTGCCCCTATGGACTGGATACGCCCTCGTTGCTGGCAGCCAATCTGAAGGATTACCTTCAGTTCCGTCAGGAAAAGCTCGGCAAAGCATAAATGCAATCAGACAAAAATGCTCCGGTGCAAAGGTGCACCGGAGCATTTTTTGTAAGCAGCAAAAGAGAGGTTTATCTGAAAAGTTCGTCCGCAGTGGGCGGTTCAAACTGGCGGTTCCAAGCCTCCAGCTGTTCCCGGCTGATCCGAAAAACCGGCTTTTCATCTGCTAATTTGTTGCGTTCCTGTATTCGTTCCCACAGTGTTTCTACCGGACAAGCCATATAATGAATCTGAAAATCTGCACCCAGAGCGTGAGCCTTTTGACGGAAGGCATCTCGCTCCACCCTGGCCCAGCAGCCAAAATCCAGAATCACATCCACTCCAAGCCGCAGAACCTTCTGTGCGGTATCCCACATCAGTTCCTCTACCAAAGTATGCCGCCTGTCATGCTCGGCATTGTCAAATCCTTCCCGGAAATCATGACCAAAAAGGTGCAGATGCCATTCATCCGGCGTCAGACGAAGTGCGTGATATTCCTGCTCCAATCGGATAGCCTCAGTGGTTTTTCCACTTCCTGGCAGTCCGACCATCAGATGTAACGTCGCCATTTTTATTCCCTGCCTTCCTATATACACGGATCCCACCGAAGCCGGCTATGCTGCACACAGTCACAAATTTCCCCAGCCAGCATGGAACCGCCACGAATAACCCCTTCAAATTTCATACTGCATTTCTGCAATACCCGGCCACTGGCGGGATTCAGAGGATGATGATAGCCAAATACCCGATAAAAGCCCTGCCCAAAAAGATAATCGATAACCGCACTGGCGGCCTCTGTGGCGAATCCTCTTCCCCAGTATCGCCGGTTGAGACAATAACCAATGCTGATGCTGCGGATATCGGATTGCTGTTCGGTGGCAGAAACATAACCTACCACCATATTTTCCCAGGTAATTGCCCACATATAAAAGTCTTTTCGCTGATAAGCATGCTGATATGTTTCCAACAGCTGCTCAGTTTCAGAGAGGGAAGCATGGGGAGCCGCCATTACAAAACGGGAAGCGACTGGATCCCCGGTCCAGCCCTGAAAGACAGCAGCTGCATCCTCCATAGAAAAACGCCGCAGCACCAGCCTTGCAGTCTGAAGGGGACAGGTGCCCATCTGTTCAAAGGGGATCTCCACCAGTTTCCGAACCTCTATGACTGGCCTGTACAGTGCGTTTTCCATCAGCATCTCCCGCAAAGAAGGGAAGGTGCAGCCACACAATTTATTGCAAAGAGACAGGACCTCTTCATTTCTGAAATCATACACTTCATATCGCCGAAAGCCATCCGGCAATTGGAACAAAAAGACAACACTATCTTCCTGCAGATACTCATTCCAATAGCCGCAGGGCAAATGAGCCGCTACATAATTCTCCCATAGAGACGCCTTTTCTCCTGGAAAAGCCAGTTCTGCATTTTCTCCATCCTGCTTCCATACAAAGCCGGCTTCTGCCAGTTCACGGCTGTCAGGAGAAAATCCTTTGACATAAGAATAAAAAAGTCTCTGCACCCGCTGTGCACGCATACTGATTCCTCCTGAACGGCAATTACTTTCCGGGCTTTTTCGTCAGGTACAAAATGTAGGTATCCTGAAACCGGATTTGATTACCGGCATCCTGCACGGCCTGCCGGAGCCCATCAAAAAACAAGGTTTTATATGGTTCCGGAATCACCAGATGATCACAGTGGGTCCCACACAATCCCACATATTCATCCGCAGTCAGCACCCGCTCTCCAGAATAGGTGCGCTTTTCAAAACCAATATAACCGTACTGAGGAGCATTGGCGTAATCAAACTTCCCCTGTTTATAGGGAATTTCCGGCTTGAAATACCGGGTATACACCTGTTGGATCCGGTCATACAGTGCCGGATCAGGCGTTTTATAATCTGCATGGGTGAGCATCATCGCCAGCGTACCGCCGGGTTTCAACAGGGAAAAGGTTTTGCTGAAGGCAATTTCTTCAGGTATCCACTGAATAGTAGCCGCTGAGTAAATCAGATCAAACCGTCTGTTTCCAAAATCATGGGTGATAAAGTCGTCCTGCACCAGACTGAAGTTGGAATAGCTGCTAAATTTCTGCCGCATCTTCCGGGCAAGATTTTCTCCCAGTTCAATTCCCAGGTACCGGCATCCCGTCTGAAGGACCGGCTCTGTAGCCTGTCCAGTCCCCGGTCCCAACTCCAGAACATCTGTATCCCTGCCAATACCCGCAAAGGAAATGAGATC
Organism: uncultured Clostridia bacterium; assembly: GCA_944387515.1. Classification (GTDB taxonomy): domain Bacteria; phylum Bacillota; class Clostridia; order Oscillospirales; family Ruminococcaceae; genus Faecivivens. The sequence goes on along the minus strand of CALXFL010000002.1, from coordinate 23,245 downwards.
CTGAAAAAGGGCGCTGCAATAACGGGGCCGATACTGGTCAAACTGTTCCGGTATCTGATCGAACACCTTTCTGAATTCCATGAACGCTCCTCCTTTCACATGTGAAAAAAGGCTGCAACCCTGACACAAAATGTATCAGAATTACAGCCTCTGGTCTGGCGGAGATGGAGAGATTTGAACTCTCGCCCGGGGATAAGCCGGCTACCGCTTTTCGAGAGCGGACCCTTCAACCACTTGGGTACATCTCCATAAATGGTTACAGCTTTTTTATTATAGCACAGATTTCCCCGAATGTCAAAAGTTTTTTCCTGTGTTTTGCTACCTCACCTTCTCCCAATAGGGTTCCCTGTGAAAGTCACGGATACCATTTAGATTCTACCATTATTCTGCTTGATCTGACAATTGACAGAGCCGCAAATCATCCACCACCTGCTGTAAATGGGAAAGCTGCTCCACAGTCAGACCTGTTGTTTCCAGATATTGCCGCTGGCTCAGATCCAGCATATAATCCGCACTTACCGAAAAGCATCGGCAAATCTTGACCAGCATCTCCACTGAAGGCTGGATGTTGTCGTTCTCCCAATTGGAAACGCTCTGCTTGCTGACACCCAATATCCGAGCCAGATCGGTCTGGGTCATGCCCCGCAACGAGCGCAATTGTCGAATATGGGCACTGAGCATTTTGATCACCTCATTCCAATAGTATCCCCCATCGCTCTTCCAATACCATTTTAGAATCCAGACTTGACATTTTATAAATACTTTAGTATATTGATGTTGGATATTATACTGGAAAATTATGGAAATATTTTCTTTTAAGAGACCTGCCTGAGACTCAAAATACAACCGTTTCTTTTGTCTATATTCATCTTTTAAAAGGTAATTGCTCTTTTGAAATGATACGATTGAAATTACTTTTTCATTGAGGTTTACGTCATTATACTCTTTCTCTACTATGCACCGTATAAATTGCCATATTTTTCTTGACTTTTATCTGTTTTGACGATAGACTGTTAACTAGATATTATTTTAAAATTCTATATTTCAAGGGGATGATCTCTTGACCACAAATCGCATTCTGCTAATTGCAGACGCCAGCGAGCTGAACCGTGCTACCTTTGCAGAGATTTTTGCCCGGGATTATGAAATTATGGAAGTGGCAGAGATCACAGAATTGTTTCATGCGATCCACAAGCATATTGAGAATATCGCCGCTGTCATTCTGGGCGGAATGCCTGCAGTGGAACAAAGTGTGGAATGCCTGCAACAGATGTCACAGCAAGGCTGGACGGAAAGTATGCCCTTCCTTTTGTCTGCTCAACAGAACGTCGATTACCTTGTAAACAGTGCACTCTCTGCTGGCGCGGCTGATGTCATCAGCCGTCCTTTTAAGCCTGCCATTGTCCGCCGCCGGGTCAGCAATTGCATTGATCTCTTTCAACGGCGGCTCCATCCCGATCAGTCCTCCGATTTGTTTCTTCAACAAATCGATCAATTGAAGAGCAACCAAAGCCTGGTCATTGATGTTCTTTCTACCACCATCGAATTCCGGGATTATGACCCTGGCCGGCATATTCAGCGTATGAGTCTCATTGTACGAATGCTGCTGGAACAGATTATGCTGACCTGTCCTGATTATGGTCTTACCGACATAGAGATTGAACAGATTACCGTGGCCTCTGCCATGCACGATATTGGAAAGATCACGCTGCCCGACAGTCTATTGATGAAACCCGGCAAACTGACCTCTGAAGAGTACAATCTGATGAAGCAGCACACCATTCGGGGAGATCAGATCATTCGTTCTCTGTTAAACGGACAGGATAATGCCATTCTCAATTACGCCAGTGACATTGCCCGGCATCATCACGAAAAATGGGATGGCCATGGATATCCCGACGGCCTCTACGGAGAAGAAAATACCATCTGGGCGCAGGTTGTTGCACTGGCTGATGTCTATGATGCACTTACCGGACGCCGGGTATATAAAGCGCCCTTCTCTCACGATGAGGCAATTCAATTGATTCAGAGTGGGGAATGCGGCGTATTCAACCCTTTGCTTCTGGATTGTTTCCAGCAAATCTCCAACCAGCTGAAGGAGCAGTTGGAACGCCAGGCTGCCAATCAGGAAAATCTTGCCACCCGCCACAAGGTCAATGCCTCTCAGCTGACAGACCGCACCCTGCGTCTTCTAGAACTGGAACGGGAAAAATACCGGGTTCTCAGCGAGCTTTCCAGCGATATTATCTTTGACTATGACTGTATCAGTGATACAATCGAATATTCTGACCGGTACCGGGAGATTTTCGGCGGAGAAACCCGTCAGGTTGGGGTTCATGGACAATTGCTTGCCAGCCGTCATATCCAACCGGATGATTGGGCCATCCTCCAACAGAAAATGGACGCACTATCTCCGGAGGAGCCCTTCTTCAAAATGGAAGTACGGCTGCTTACTGCTAAAAACCATCTGGAGTGGTATGAAATCTATGTAAAAGCCTTCTATGATCCTGACGATATGATCACACCGCTCAGTTACCTGGGGAAAATGACCAGTATCGACGATCTGAAGCGGGAAATGAGCCATTGGAAAAGACAAGCCTATACCGATTCTCTCACCGGACTCTATAACCGTCAGGCTGTACAGAATATGGTGGAGCCTTTGCTGTATGAAGGCAATCAGATGGGCATTCTCTTCATCGACATCGATGAATTCAAGCAGATCAACGACACCCGGGGACATCTTTTCGGAGACAAAGTTCTGAAACACATCGGCACCCAGATCCGGAAAAAGCTCCGGGCAACCGATATCGTGGGACGGATAGGCGGAGATGAATTTTTGGTTATCCTCCGGGATGTTCCTTCCAAAGAGTTGGTAGCCCGCAAGGCAGGGGAGCTTTGTAATATCTTTCGCTCTCTGATGCCGGATGATGGACCTGGTTACCAGATTTCCGGCAGTGTGGGAATCGCACTGTTTCCCCATGACGGCAGCGAATACGATATCCTGCTGAAAAAAGCAGATAAGGCTCTCTACTACGCCAAAAATCATGGCAAAGATACCTTTGCTTTCTTTGAACCGGAAATGATGGATGAGTCCATTCCTTCGGTTCTCTCCGAAGTGGATGCGCCCACAGAAGAAGAAAATTCCGACTCTACGTGTTCATGAGCCTTACAACAAAAGCAGCCCGTCGTGTGAAACGATGGGCTGCTTTTATAATTCCTGACTCAAAGATGATACTTTTCCAATAGGGCCTCAAATCCTGGTTGATTGCGCAAAAATGCGCCATCTGCACCCTGCTTTAGCGCATTCAAAAAACCTTGCAGCATGAAATTATCCTTTTCAAAGCCTTTTTTCACTGGCAAATGCCGGTATAACAAGGAATGTTGCAGGAAATAGGGATCCTGCATCTGCTCCAAAATTTTTTCCAACAATTCCATGGCATGCGGACCATTCTGCTCTGTCATAGCCAACTGAAACGGGGCGGCCAATGCCATATATTCTCCCAGCTCGAACAGTCTTCCGCTTTGTTCCGCTACATCTGTAAAGTTACGGGCAGCTGCCAGATCATTGGTTTCCAGAGCCAGATCCAACATCTGAAGCAGCACCGTCTGAATTCGGTGTGCCTGGACAAACAGACTTCGCTCCCAGATCTGCCAGGCTTCAGAAAGGTTGCCCTGCTTCTTTCGAAGTATGGCCAACAACTCTTGTTTCTGAGGATGGAGATCTGACAGCTGCTCTATAAGGTGTTCCGCCTGTTCCAAAGTCCCCCCGTTCATCTCCCGGGAAGCCAGTACACATATTGCCTGTTCCCGCACCTGAGAATCTGTACTGCCAGCACAGCGCCGGTACAATTGATCGACCTGCTCCTGCCAATCTTCCTGCTGGCAGCCCTCATCCGTTTCCATCACCAGAAGACCATTCAAAATCCCCGCCACACTGTATGCCAATCTATCATTACCTGGAAATTCCCGCAGCTTGTCAAAGGCTGCTTGAAAAGCAGCTGCATGCCCCTGTTCCCGGTCCAGTTCCAGCAACTGATTCAAAAACAAGCCGATTTCTTCATCGGTCAAATCCTCCTGAAAGGACAGAAGGGTATTGAGATCCACCCCCAGTACCCGGGCCAGGGTGGGGAGGAGCGTAATATCCGGATAATTGAGCGCTTTTTCCCACTTGTTCACAGCCGGTGCGAACACGCCCAACCGCTGGGCCAATGCCTCCTGCGTAAGACCCAACGCCTGCCTGCGGGTGCGGATGATATGATGAATTTGCATATGGATACCTCCTCTGTTCTATCTTCATCATACCAAAGAACACGCATCAGGACAACCGAGTAATCCGACAGAAAATAACTCTTTTTATTAACCGGACGTTAAGGCAAAAAGTGGTTTTGAAGCATCGTTGCCTCAAAACCACTTTAATCCTGCTACATAGCATTGGATGTATCCTCAATCGCCAGAATTAAACCTGGGATAATGAAGAAAGGTATCTTTATTTCCATTGAAGACATTAACATCAATAAACCGTCCTGTTCCTTTATGAAGGCAATTTTTGTGCCATTTCCAACCGCACACCTGCACTGACTGGATCACTGTTGGTATAACAGTACAGATCAAAACCTATTGGTTGAAATCCCATTTTTATATAAAAGTCAATAGCCTTGTGGTTGCAGGTCTGCGTTTCTAGCACAACCATCCTCGCATGGCTCTTTCTTCCTGCAGCTATTGCCTTCTCTATTAACATTTTTCCAATTCCCCGGTTTCTGAAATTATCCCATACCAATAGATTGGTAATTCGGAATCGGTTGTTCCACGATTCCAAGAAACCTTCTACCACACCAATCAGGCTGTCATTGTAAAATGCACCGAATACGAGTGGATTTTCCAGCCATTCTCCAAAAAGGCGGTCTGTAAAAGATCGATGTTCTGTCGTCTGATAAGGATGAAATACAAGATGAAAATCCCATCCCTGAACGTCAAAGGTATAGTAACCATCTGTATCATAGGAAAAATGCAGTTCATAATCTTTCCATTGTTCCGGTGTCAATTCTCTAATTTCTATCATCTCATATCCTCCCAATGAAAAAACACCATGTTCCCTGTTTCTTATGTAACACTCCACTTTGTCATTGGAATAAAAAAATACGCACATCCACTGATGTGAATGTGCGTATTTTGTGCGGCTACAAACCGCTGGTGGACGAGGATGGATTCGGACCATCGAAGCTGAAAAGCAACAGATTTACAGTCTGCCCCCTTTGGCCACTCGGGAACTCGTCCAAATTGGTTCTGCTTTCTGGTAATTTATCAATAACCCGGCCGCAGATAGGCCGTTTTCCTAAAGGAAAGTGGAGCTGGTGGACGGACTCGAACCCCCGACCTGCTGATTACAAATCAGCTGCTCTACCAACTGAGCTACACCAGCAAGATCATTGGTCGGGGCGACAGGACTTGAACCTGCGGCATCTTGGTCCCAAACCAAGCACTCTACCAAACTGAGCTACGCCCCGTTACCAGCTTTCACCGGCCACGGCGTGATTCACCGTTGACAGCTTTTTTATTATACCACGACTTTTCAGATCTGTCAAGTGATTTTTAACAAAATACCGGGATGCCATTTCCAGGCATCCCGATATCCCACTTTTTATACGTTAAACCGGAACAGTACAATATCTCCGTCCTGCATCACGTATTCCTTGCCTTCCAGCCGTACCAGACCTTTTTCCTTGGCAGCAGCCATGCTGCCGCAGGCCATCAGGTCATCATAGGCGACCACCTCTGCCCGGATGAAGCCCTTTTCAAAGTCGGTATGAATCTTACCGGCGGCCTTGGGGGCCTTGGTCCCCTTGGTAATGGTCCAGGCTCTGACCTCCTGCTCACCAGCGGTCAGATAGGAGATCAGACCGAGCAGCGCATATCCTTCCCGGATAATACGGGAAAGGCCGCTCTCCTCCAGATGAAGCTCCGCCAGGAACTCCTTCTTCTCCTCATCTGTCATGTCAGAGATTTCTTCTTCCAGCTTGGCACAGATGGGCAGCACAGCTGCATGCTCCGCTGTGGCAATCTCCAACACCGCCTGATACTGGACATTGTTTTCATAACCACCCATAAAGTCTTCTTCGCACATATTGGCAGCATAGATGACCGGCTTGTTGGACAGCATGGGTGTCTCACCCAGCATCTCCAGTTCATCCTCTGTAAAGGGATAGCTGCGGGCCGACTTACCTTCCTCCAGATGGGCTTTGAGGGATTCCAGGAACTGAAGCTCGCCAGCGTACTTTTTATCCGCCCGAACCAGCTTCTGAGTCTTGGCAATCCGGCGCTCCAGTACCTCCAGATCGGCAAAAATCAGCTCCAGATTGATGGTTTCAATATCTCTTGCAGCGCCAATGGTGCCATCCACATGCACCACATCTACGTCCTCAAAACAGCGGACCACATGGACAATAGCGTCGACCTCGCGGATATTGGAAAGGAACTTGTTGCCCAGACCTTCGCCCTTGGAAGCACCCTTTACCAGACCTGCGATATCCACAAACTCCAACACAGCGGGCGTAAACTTCTTGGGGTGATACATCTCTGCCAGCTTATCCAGGCGGGGATCCGGCACCGATACCACGCCTACATTGGGCTCAATGGTACAAAAAGGGTAGTTGGCCGATTCTGCACCGGCATTGGTCAATGCATTGAACAGCGTACTTTTTCCCACATTGGGCAATCCTACCATACCTAATTTCATGGATTCTGTTCTCCTTTTTTATTATTCTTCAGCTGCCTCACCGTCTGCCGGCTGCACCTCGATACAAAGCTCATTTTCACTCATCAGGGTGGTGTTCATATCCAGCGTGTAGGCAAGTTCTATGCTTCCACCGTGTTCATCCATCCGGCAGTCCAGCCGGTCGGTATAAACGCCAATCTCCATGGAGCCGCCATATACGCTGTAACTCCCCACATGACGCACACCCTCCTGCAAAACCAGATGAGAGGACGCCTGTCCTTTGCGCAGCATGGTCATCCGGCCGGATGGCTCCAGCCGCAGCGTGGTCACACATCCCTCAAAGCCGGTGGTTTCTGTTTCCTCATAGGTGATGTACAAGGAACCCTTGCCCTGATACATCATCCCGGTGGTAAACAGTTCAGCAGTGGATTCTTCCTCTGCTGTGCGGTATACCCCGCGAATGGTAATGTTGACAGGTTGTTTCATGTATGTTCCCTTCTGAAAAGCCCGGAAGACTCAATAATTGCTCTCCGCCCGTTCCAATGCCAGCTCAATAAGCCGTTCCAGCAACTGGGCAGGAGAGACATCTACCGCCTGCCAGAGAGAGGGATAGATGCTGATTTCAGAAAAACCGGGCACCGTATTGATTTGATTCAGATATACTTCACCGGTGGAGGTAATGAAAAAGTCCACACTGGCCATACCAGCACATTCCATCACCTGAAAAGCCCGGACCGCAATCTCCCGGATCTTATAGGAAAGCTCCTGGCTGATCCTGGCGGGAATCACCAGCTGCTGAGGCGGCTTCTCCACTTCGCTGCAAGCGCCCTCCTGATCGAAGGAAATCTCACCCAATACCGATGCTTCGGGATTCTCATTGCCCAATACGCCGCACTTCACCTGGATGCCTGGAATATGTTCCTTGATAAGCACCTTGCTGTCATGGACAAATGCCAGTTTGACCGCACGTTCCAGTTCTTCCCGATCTGCAGCGTGAAAAACGCCGCCCGCAGAATTGCTGTTGGCGGGCTTGACGAATACCGGGAAGCCAAAGCTTTCCTCTACCTGTTCTGCCAGCTGGTCATAGGAGCCGGGCACCTCCCGGTGCACAGTCAGAAACGCAGCAGTTCGAATGCCTGCTGCACTGAGAATGGTATGGGCGAATTCCTTATCCATACAGAGGGCAGAAGAGCAGGTACCGGAACCCACAAAGGGAATCCCACTGCTTTCCAGAACACCCTGTATCAGGCCATCCTCACCGGACTTTCCATACAACACCGGAAAAACACAGTCGAGCGCCAAAAAGGAGACGGTCTGATCGTCCAGAAGCTTGTAAACTCCCCGTTTGGAGCTGTCGGTGGGGAACAGACAGGGACAACAATCGGGATGACTGTCCCACTGTCCGCTGCGGATTCCCTCCACATCGCCGGGATAAAAAAGCATCCGGCCTTTTTTGGTAATGCCGATACAAACGGTCTCATACCCTTCGGGAAGATGCTCCAGCAGATATACAGCCGACATGCACGAAACATCATGCTCCGGAGAGATACCGCCAAACAGGACGGCAATTCGCTTTTTTGCCATAAAATCTCCTTTCCGACGGTTTTTCCTCTTTCGCCGGAGCAAAAAGAGGCCCATCTCTGCAAGATGTAATTGACATACGATAACTAATATATCATACCACACCAGCCCGTAAAATTCAACCAGTTTTAGAAAGAGAAATTGAATCCAACGGCAAAAAGGTGAATTTGTTCCCCACAAAAACAGCCGTCCGGCAAAATTGCCGGACGGCTGTCATCAATCAGCGTTTTACCCAAACAGGGGTGACAAAAGCCCAATGACCGTTGAGCTGAGAAACTTCCAGATGATAGAAATCCTCGCACCGGTCATCATCGCCTGCAACATCAGAGAAGCTGCCGCTTACCTGATACTGACAGGCGGGAATAGCGGGATGTACTTTGAAGGCCTGGGAATGCCATTCCTTCATCTCATCGGCGTAACCGCCCTCCAACAGCTGAGCAATGGTTCTGACCTCTTTCCGGCCGTTGACATCAATGGTAACACGGGTAGAAGGATCGCCTTCCACTTCCAGCACCACTGCACAGGTCTGAGGATGCAGTGTGGTCATGTTCTTCAGGGTGAAGCACTGCCACTGGCAGGCATCGGGTGTCAGAGAGAGAATCCGGTTGGGCAGATCATTGACCTGATCCTGGCCGCTGGTATCGGTATCCTTGGGAGAAAGCACGCTCCGTCCCCGGAAGCAGGGCTCAGCTCCTACCAGCTGGCCGCCGTCTACCTCTACCTTACACTGCCATTCATAAGCCTCATCTGCATTGTTGCCCCATCCGGTCTCAACCCGGAATTTATACCGGCCCTTCTCCTGAGACAGCGGCAGCAGAGATTCTCCGCAGATAACCTGTACCGGTTTCAGATTGCGGTACAGAACGATTTTGTTGATGGGGTAGCAGGCTTCCACCTGCCAGTTTACTTCCCGTTTATCCGTAGCCGGCAGGATGCTGCCCATGGGAGCGCCATTTACCGTAAAGTCGCAGCGGATCCGGTCACCGGTTACCGCATAGGTGCGGCGGTTTACCAGAGCGTCCCAGATGGCTTCCCGGGTTTTGGCCTCTGCCCAAACAGCCAGCTTGCCATCGCCGTAGGAGCCGGGATAACCGGCGTGGTGGTCGGTGGAGCCTACAAAGCCAAAGTGGTATCCCCGCTTCAGGCCCTCATAAACGGTATGACGGCTGTCCCGGGGGCCCATGTTGTGATAGTAGGGGAAGGGTGCTGTTTCACTCATAGCACAGCCATGCTTGGAGCAAACCTCCACCAGCGGTGTAACATTCTCATCAAAGAGATCCCAGTCAATACCCCGATAAGTGGGAGGATAACCGATATGATGCACAATGGTAATGGCAGGAACGCCGGCATCTTCCTTGAGTTCCCGGGGAGAACGGCGGTAAATCAGCGGCAGGCGGTCATCCGGAGAAACAATATGATGGTCACCATACTGTCCGGAATGCATCTCATAAGCCTGGAAGGTGACAAAATCGGACCGGTTGGCAGCTGCCACCTCTGCGCGTACCTCTTCCCAATGATCGTTGAGCTTTTTGAAGCCCACTCTGTGGAAATCGATGGTGAATGCTGTTTCAGGATTCCGCTTGACAATATCCGGCCACATGGCATGTCCGGTGATGGCACAGAAATCCAGATGATCTGCCGCACGCGCCAGTGCATTGGCCTGACTGCCATAGCCATAGGTGATGCCGCAGTGATTGTGAAGATCTCCCCAGTAAATTTGCATGAAAATATTCCGCCTTTCCTGTAATTACTTCCCATTCTAGCATAAATATTCCGTCATGTACAGGGGAAAATCCAACAGTTTTTGCTGTTATTTTTGCTTTGGTTAGGGCTGCCACAATCCCTGCTCATTGATCCAATGTCCATCCGGTGCATAACACGAAGTCAGCATATGGCCATCCAAAAGGGAAAGGCAATACCACCCGTTTGCGGTCCAAAGCCAACCAGTCTTCATTCGGCCAGAGGGTTCCATGTAATACCAGTATCCCCGATCGCTTTTTACCCAACCAGTCTGCATCACACCATCTGAACCCAGATAATACCAGCTATCTCCCTGATAGAGCCATCCTGTCTGCATTTCACCGGAAGAGCCAAAGTAGTACCATCTTCCAGGCGCTGTCTGATGCCACCCTGTTTTCATGGCACCTGTATCAGACAGCCAGTACCATTTACCCTGTGCATCCTGAAACCATCCCGTCTGCATGACACCTGCTCCATCAAAATAATACCAGTTTCCATTTCCGATTTGCTGCCAACCTTTCCTCATTGCCCCGGATTCAGATAACCAGTACCATCTGCCCTCGTCCTGAAGCCAGCCGGTCTGCATCATCCCATCTTCCCCCAGGTAATAGGTTTGTCCGTCAATCTGCTGCCAGCCAGTCTGCATAATGCCTTCTTCATTGAAATAATACCAATTCTCCAGCTCTAACCAACCGGTTGCATATTTACGTCCAGACAGGTAGTAGTAGGTTTTATCTCCCCGGTGCGTCCATCCCTTCGGGTCTGAAACAGGCTCCGGATCTGGATCCGGAGAAAAATCAGGCTTTTCTTCCGGTTCAGAGGGTTTTGACTCGTCCTTCTCCACGGTTCTTTCCCGAACATCCCCACAGTTTTTACATATGGATTCCTGTACCTCCCGGTTTCCCTCTGTGGAAATGGTAACCCAGGCACCATAAGAATGTCCAGTGGGAGGAATCTGAGCCAGCACCTGCCCACATATGCAATTGGCCGCCTTTTCGCCGGGTGTTTCACAGGTAGGTTCAGTAATCACATACCAATCCCCCAACTGGTGTCCGGTTGCAGGAAAAACATCTTCCGATAATACTTCTCCACAATTCTCGCAGATCTCCCGCATATATCCTGCGGAGGTACAGGTCGCTGGCTTGGATTGACTCATTCTATTTAAATGAGAACATTCTCCCTCGCCCCATACTGGTACGCTCCATATTTGTATCAGGCCAAGACAACAAAGCAAACAAATCATTCTTTTCACAGATATCACTCCTATACTTGACAAAAGTATTTTACTATTATAGATTATCATATTCGACAAAATTCGTCAATATTTACAAATGTTCGACAATAGAACATTGGTTTCATCCAATAAAACAAACATTCTTAAAGCTTGTTGTTTTTATTATTCGATTCTGTCCAATTTGAAAAAATAGCTGAAATATGCTATACTCAGAACAGATTTATAGTTTCTTTACCGATCAAGTAAAAGGTGAAAATATGGAACATCAGGAAAAACCAATCTTAGCCGTTGTGGCCGGGTTGATTCACAGAGGAACACAGTTGCTTCTCTGCCAGCGTCCAGCCCATAAAGCAAGGCCCCTCAAATGGGAATTTCCCGGCGGAAAAATTGAGCCGGGAGAAACTCCACAGGAAGCGCTGATCCGGGAATGCCGGGAAGAACTGGGAATGGAGATCCGGCCCCTGGAATCTGTCACCCAGCTCCAGTGGCAATATGATGATGTCACCGTCTCCCTTTCCTTATGGGAAGCTGTCATTGCGGAAGGAGAGCCCCAGCTGCTGGAACACCAGGCCATGCAGTGGCTGCCGCTGGAGGAGCTGGACAATCTGCCGCTCTGTCCCGCCGATGAAAAGATGCTTCCAGATATCCGGAAATGGTGGAGCCGCCGTTTCTCCGACACCGTTTTATATGACAAACTGGTTCGTGATGAAATTCCCCGCATGATTCAGCAGAATGGGAACCAGTGCATCTATGATGTGCTCTCTCCTGCGGAATACCTGCGGCGGTTGGATGAAAAATTACAGGAAGAAGTGACGGAATACCGGGAAAGTGGAGAACTGGAGGAGCTGGCCGATATCGGAGAGGTTCTGTTGGCGATTCTGGAATACCGGGGCATCTCCCGGCAGGCCTATGAACAGGCCATTCTTCAAAAGCGCAGAGAGCGGGGCGGTTTTTCCAAACGGCTGCTTCTGCGGGAAGTCCGGACACCCCCGAAAGCATAGTCCACCCAAAAAGGAGGCCGCCATGCCCAATACGACGCTACAAATTATCGCTCATATTCACAACGATTTTCCCACAAAATTTGGCCTTCCCCGGCAGAGCGGCCTGGTGGGAGAGCTGAAGTCCACTCTGATATTTGAACCGGAATACCGGGTCTGGGAAGCCTTCCGGGGATTGGAAGAATATTCCCACATCTGGCTGATCTGGCAGTTTTCCCAGGCAATCCGGGAAAACTGGTCGCCCACAGTTCGCCCGCCCCGGTTGGGCGGAAACCGCCGGATGGGCGTATTTGCCACCCGCTCACCCTTCCGCCCCAATGGGCTGGGCCTTTCCTCTGTGCGGTTGGAAAAGGTAGAAAAGGATCCGGTTCTAGGACCTGTTCTGCACCTTGCCGGCGCTGATCTGATGGACGGCACACCGATTTTCGACATCAAGCCCTATCTTCCCTTCACAGACAGCCATCCGGACGCAGCTGCCGGATTTGCCGGTGCTGTGCAGGACTATCATTTGGAGGTGGAAATTCCGGAAAGATGGCAGCGCCTGATTCCGGCCTCCCAGCAGGAAGCCCTTCGGGCTGTCCTCGCTCAGGATCCCCGGCCTGCCTATCAGGAAGATCCAGGGCGAATCTATGGATTCCTTTTCGGAGATAAGGAAATCCGCTTTGCAGTGCGGGAAGGGGTCCTTACTGTGGTGGAAATTCAATCTGCTTTCTCCGAGTAAAGGGAGGAAAATACATGAAACTGCTTTTCAAACAACGCTTTTTTTCCTGGCTCGACAGCTATGATATTTTCGATGAAAACGGAAACACCTGCTTTACTGTAGAAGGAAAGCTCAGTTGGGGACACCGTCTGGAAATTTTCGATGCCCGAGGCGACCACCTGGGCACCATCAAGGAAGAAGTCCTCACCTTTATGCCCCACTTCCAGATTTTTCAGGGAGCACAGCTGGTAGGCACCATAAAGAAGGAGTTCAGTCTTTTCCGTCCCTCCTTCCAGATAGACTGCTGCGGCTGGCAGATTGAGGGAGATTTCTTTGAATGGGACTACGACATCCGGGACCGCGCCGGTGTGAAAATCGCCACAATCTCTAAAGAGCTGTTCCGGCTTACCGACACCTATGTCATCGATGTGCCCAATCCTCAGCATATCCTGATGGCTCTGATGGTTGTACTGGCCATTGATGCCGCCAAATGCAAATAACCGCACAGGAGGGAAAAACCATGTCCATGAAAGTGAATCACCAATTGCCCCTGCCCGCAGATTTGAAGGCAGAATTTCCCCTTTTTCCGTCACTGGTCTCCATCAAAGCCAAGCGGGATGCAGAAATTGCTCAGATTTTTACCGGACAGCTGGACAAATTTGTTGTGCTGGTGGGACCTTGTTCTGCCGACAATGAAGATGCGGTCTGTGAATATGTAAACCGCCTCTCAGCCCTGAATGAACAGGTGTCGGACCGGCTGATGCTGATTCCCCGCATTTATACCAACAAACCCCGTACCACCGGAGAAGGCTATAAGGGCATGCTTCATCAACCGGATCCGGATAAGGCACCCGACCTGCTAGCTGGCATCATCGCCATCCGTAAGATGCACATCCGGGCCATGATGGAGAGCGGACTCACTGCTGCCGATGAAATGCTCTACCCGGAAAACCGCAGCTACCTGGATGACCTGCTTTCCTATGAGGCTGTCGGCGCCCGCTCGGTAGAAAATCAGCAGCACCGCCTTACCGCCAGCGGCATGGATATTCCAGTGGGCATGAAGAATCCCACCAGCGGCGACTTTTCGGTCATGCTCAACTCGGTGATTGCAGCTCAGCATCCTCACCACTTCATCTACCGGGGATGTGATGTGACCACCAGCGGCAATCCGCTGGCTCACGTCATTCTGCGGGGCGGCGTAGACAAGTACGGCACCAGCAGCCCCAATTACCACTATGAAGACCTGATCCGGCTGCTGGAAATGTACCAGAAGCTGGAACTGAAAAATCCTGCGGCCATCATCGACGCCAATCACGCCAATTCCAACAAACAATTCCGGGAGCAGAGCCGAATCGTCCGCGAGGTTCTCCATAGCCGCCGGCACCATGACGGCCTGCGATCTCTCATTAAGGGTGTCATGATCGAGAGCTATCTGGTTGAGGGAAACCAGCCCATTTCCAGCCGGATGGTATTTGGAAAATCCATCACCGATCCCTGCCTGGGATGGAACGATACCCAGGAGCTGATTCTGCGGATTGCCGATGAATGCTGATATTCTCCAAAGGAGGTGCCCCCATGCCCCATACCCATGAGCCGGATACCCCACACAACCACCCTCATAGCCACACCCACCAGCACACCCAGGCTGTTCTCAACCGTCTTTCCCGGGTCATCGGCCATCTGGAAGCCATCCGCCGGATGGTAGAGGAGGGGCGGGATTGCAGCGAGGTGCTGATTCAACTTTCTGCGGTGCGCTCTGCCATCAACAATACGGGCAAGGTGATTTTACAGGATCACATTGCCCATTGCATTGTCGAAGCGGTCCAGCAGGAAGACTATGAGGCGTTGGAGGAACTCAATCGGGCAATTGATCGTTTTATGCGTTAAATTGTATTTTTATGCCGATAGAGCCCAATAATATACATGTTTCCTGCTTCTTTTTCAATTTTCTTTTGTTGCGGTGCTGATTTTATGTAAAACTGCAATGAAGCGTCCTTCTGATTTTTGGTTCAGACGTAGAAATTGCGGGAATTTTATTTACTACCTTTTGAAAAAATGCTATGATGAAATAGCGATGAATACATGAGATTTCCGCTTTCAATATGCACAAGGAAAGGACCTGTTAACCATGGAACATTATTATCAACCCGAAATAGAGTGTGCTTCTCCGGAACAAATTCAAGCCTGGCAGGATGAGCGCCTGGTAGAAACCGTCAAGCATGTTTATGAGCACGTTCCCTATTATCGGGACAAAATGGACGCCTCCGGCGTTACACCTGAAGATATCAAGTCCACAAGAGACCTGCATAAACTGCCCTTCCTGACCAAGAGCGACCTGCGGGATGCCTATCCCTACGGACTGGTAGCTGTTCCCCTGTCTGAGTGCGTCCGGATCCAGTCCACCAGCGGCACCACCGGCCGGCGCGTCGTGGCCTTCTATACCCAGCATGACTTGGACCTGTGGGAGGATTGCTGTGCCAGAGCCATTATGGCTGCTGGCGGCACCAAGGAGGATGTGGTACATGTCAGCTATGGTTACGGCCTGTTTACCGGCGGTCCCGGCCTCAACGGCGGTTCCCATAAGGTAGGTTCCCTGACCCTTCCCATGTCTTCCGGCAATACTGAGCGCCAGATCCAGTTTATGTGTGACCTGGGCTCTACCATCCTCTGCTGTACGCCCTCCTATGCAGCCTATCTGGCAGAGAGCATCACCGAACGGGGACTGCGGGACAAGATCAAGCTGAAAGCCGGCATCTTCGGTGCAGAAGCCTGGACCGAAGAAATGCGGCAGGATATCCAGAACAAGCTGGGCATCAAAGCCTATGACATCTATGGTCTTACCGAGATTTCCGGCCCTGGCGTTGCTTTCGAGTGCAGCGAGCAGACCGGCATGCACATCAACGAGGACCACTTCATCGCCGAGGTCATCGACCCCAATACCGGCGAAGTCCTGCCTGATGGCGAAAAGGGCGAGCTGGTCTTCACCAGCATCACCAAGCAGGCCTTCCCACTGATCCGGTACCGGACCCGGGATATCTGCGTCCTCACCCGCAAGAAATGCTCCTGCGGCAGAACCCATGTGAAGATGTCCAAACCCATGGGCCGCAGCGATGATATGCTCATTGTCAAGGGCGTCAACGTCTTCCCATCTCAGATTGAAACCGTACTGCTGAACAAGGGTTATCCGGCCAACTACCAGATCATCGTCACCAGAGAAAACAACAGCGACCAGCTGGAAGTCCAGGTAGAGATGACTCAGGAGATGTTCTCCGATACCCTGGGCCGGGTTGCTGCTCTGGAAAGAGAGCTGATCGAGGCCATGAAAGCCATGTTGGGCATCTATGTCAAGGTCACACTGGTGGCACCCAAATCCATCACCCGCAGTGAGGGCAAGGCCGTCCGTGTCATCGACAAACGCAATCTCTACTAAGATGAGGTGATTTCTATGACAGTAAAACAGATTTCTGTATTTGTGGAAAACAAACCCGGCCGTCTGGCTGAGATGGCTGCCCTGCTGGGCCAGCAGGATATCGATATGCGTGCACTCTCCATTGCAGAAGCAGAGGATTTCGGCATCGTCCGGATTATTGTGGACGACGCCTATAATACCGCTCAGGTACTCAAGGAAGCTGGATATGTCTTTTCCATCACTCCTGTTCTGGCTGCCGCCATTCCGGATGAACCCGGCGGACTTTCCAGAATCCTTGATTTGCTGGGAGAGAACGGCATCAACCTGGAATACACCTATGCCTTTATCGCCCGAGAGAAGGGGCTGGCTTATATGATTATGCGAGTCACCGATAACGAAAAAGCCATCGAAGTCCTTTCGGGGCAAGGAATTCGCCTCGTCTGCCAGCACGAAATCACAGAAATATAATCACAAAGCGACGTATCTCCCCATAAACACTGGTTTTCTCTCTCTTTACAGGGACAATACCCAAATTACCTTGACTTTTTCCATAGCCCATGCTATACTTTAGCTGACGTATGGAAAGGTGGTTTTGGGAACAGAGCCTTCCATGCAAATATTTTTCTGACCACCCGTTGGGGTTAAGGCCATGCGGACAGCCGGGTCAACTGCCGATTGGCAACTTTTTGTTGCCTTATTGATTGAGTTAGAAGCTCAAATTTTATAAGTTGGTTACTTCATAACCGATGCGCAGTGCGCACGCAACTTGTGAAACGGTCAATAAGAGTAGTAAAAGTAAAAAATATTTGCTATATAGACTCTGAAGCTCCCCCTTTTCTGTGATAAAGTCCTTCTGCTCTGACAGGTATCAGAGCCGGATTTTTTACCCATGCAACGACCAAACGCAAGTAACGGACAGCACACTGCCAGTTACTTGCGTTTTTATTTTTTTAGGAAAAGGCGGGACTGATTTATGGGAGAAAAACTCAGGCTTTATGGCTTTAACAATCTCACAAAATCCCTGAGCTTCAATATCTATGATGTCTGTTATGCCAAGACGTCCCGAGAGCAGCGGGATTATATCGCCTATATTGATGAACAGTATAACTCCGAGCGGCTGACCAGCATTCTGCTTCATGTGGTGGACATGATCGGCGCCACAGTGCTGAATATCTCCCGCCAGGACTATGAGCCCCAGGGAGCCAGCGTCACCCTGCTGATTGCAGAGGGATCTATGATCCCGTCCCCGGCCACCAATGGGGATACCGTGGTGGCCCACCTGGACAAGAGCCATGTGACGGTACACACCTATCCGGAATACCATCCGGATACCTGCCTGGCCACCTTCCGGGTGGATATTGACGTGGCAACCTGTGGCGAAATCACGCCGCTTTCCACCCTGGATTACCTGATTGGCAGCTTCGACTCAGACATCATCACCATGGATTACCGGGTCCGGGGCTTTACCCGGGATGTGGCGGGAAAGAAGCTCTTTATGGACCACCACATGACCTCCATTCAGGATTACATCTCTCCTCAGACACTGGACCGGTATGATGCGGTGGATGTCAACATCTATGCGGCAAACCTCTTCCATACTAAGATGCTCATCAAAGAGGTGGACCTGCAAAACTACCTTTTCAATACCGATGTATACGAACTGCCGCCCCGCACCCGTCTGGCCATCACCGACAGCCTGCGGCGGGAGATGATTGAAATTTTCAGCGGCAGCAATGTCTACTGATTCTATACAGGGGGAAAATAAATTGGAACAACTTTCACAGCACCGGGCGCCCATTTATGAGGCGCTGGAGCGTTTCCGCCGGATGCGGGTGGTGCCCTTTGACGTACCCGGCCATAAGCGGGGAAGGGGCAATCCAGAGCTGACCCAGTTCCTGGGGCAGCAATGCATGAGCCTGGATGTCAACTCAATGAAACCACTGGACAACCTCTGTCATCCGGTATCCGTCATCCGGGAAGCCGAAGAGCTGGCAGCCCAGGCCTTTGGCGCTGCCCACGCCTTTCTGATGGTGGGCGGCACCACTTCCGCAGTACAGAGCATGGTGCTCACCGTCTGCAAGCGGGGAAGCAAGATCATTCTGCCCCGCAACGTCCACCGGAGCGTCATCAACGCCCTGGTCCTCTGCGGCGCCCACCCCGTCTATGTGAATCCCGATGTAGACCACCGGCTGGGCATCGCCCTGGGCATGAAGGTTTCCCAGGTGGAGCAGGCCATCCGGGAAAATCCCGATGCAGTGGCGGTTCTGGTGAACAACCCCACCTACTATGGCATCTGCTCAGATCTTCGGTCCATTGTCAAGCTGGCCCATGACCATGGAATGCTGGCGCTGGCTGACGAAGCCCATGGCACCCACTTCTATTTCGGAGAAAAGCTGCCGGTATCCGCCATGGCGGCCGGTGCCGACATGGCATCGGTAAGCATGCACAAATCCGGCGGCAGCCTGACCCAGAGCTCCTTTCTCCTCATCGGTCCCAATGTGAGCGCCGGATACACCCGGCAGATCATCAACCTGACCCAGACCACCAGCGGTTCCTACCTGCTCATGTCCAGCTTGGATCTTTCCCGGCGGAATCTGGCACTCCGGGGAAAGGAAATCTTTGCCCAGGTCTCCCAGTTGGCAGAGTACGCCCGCTCTGAGATCAACGCCATCGGTGGCTACTATGCCTATGCCGACGAGCTGATCAACGGGGACAGCATCTATGCCTTCGACCGGACCAAGCTGTCCATCCACACACTGGATATCGGATTGGCCGGCATCGAAGTCTACGACATTCTCCGGGATGAATATGACATCCAGATCGAATTCGGCGATATTGGCAACATTCTGGCCTACATTTCCATCGGTGACCGGAAACAGGACATCGAACGTCTGGTGAGCGCCCTGGCCGAGATCCGCCGCCGTTATCAGCGGGATCGTGCCGGTATGCTCAGCCAGGAGTACATCGATCCTGAGGTGGCTGTGACCCCTCAGGAGGCCTTCTACGCCCCCAAGGAGTCTCTGCCCATTGAGGAGACCGCCGGGCGGGTATGCAGTGAGTTTGTCATGTGTTATCCCCCCGGTATCCCGATTCTGGCACCGGGCGAGCGGATCACCGAAGATATTCTGCGATACATCACCTATGCCAAGGAAAAGGGCTGCTCGATGACCGGCCCGGAGGATCCCGATATCCTCCGGCTCAACGTACTGACAGAGGAAGGGGAATGATTGATGGAATTGTGGTTTTCAGAACGGCATACACCCAATGTCAAGCTGTCCATCCGGGTCAACCGGCAGCTGTACAGTGGTCAGAGCGAGTTCCAGCGAATCGACGTCTTTGAATCCAAAGAGTTTGGCCGGTTTCTCACCCTGGACGGGTATATGATGCTCACCGAACGGGATGAGTTCATCTACCACGAAATGATGGTTCATGTTCCCATGGCTGTTCATCCTGCCGTCAAGCGGGTGCTGGTCATCGGCGCCGGAGACGGCGGTGTCATCCGGGAGCTGACCCGGTATGAGAATATCGAGCATATCGACATGGTAGAGATCGATCCGCTGGTAGTGGAGGTCTGCCGCAAATACCTGCCCATGACCGCCTGCCGGCTGGACGATCCCCGGGTGCACATCTTCTATGAGGACGGCCTTAAATTTATCCGCTCCCGGGAAAATGAATATGACCTGATTATTGTGGACTCCACCGACCCCTTCGGACCGGGAGAAGGCCTCTTCACCAAGGAGTTTTACGGCAACTGCTACAAAGCCCTGAAAGAGGACGGCATCATGGTCAACCAACATGAGAGCCCCTTCTATGAGGAAGATGCCGCTGCGATGCAGCGGGCTCACCGCCGGATTGTGGAGAGCTTTCCCATCAGCCGGGTCTATCAGGCCCATATCCCCACCTATCCCTCGGGACACTGGCTCTTTGGCTTTGCCTCCAAGCGCTATCACCCGGTTCATGACCTGAATGCCGCCGCCTGGAACCTGCGGGGCATCGGCGCCCGTTATTATACCACCCGGCTGCACAGCGGAGCCTTCTCCCTGCCGGCCTATGTTGAGGAGCTGCTGCGAGATGTTGAACCCTAATATTGAAACCTTTCTCTGCTGTGATGCGGATTATGAAGAGGCGGAAGTCGTCCTGTTCGGCGCCCCCTTTGACTCCACCACCTCTTACCGTCCCGGCACCCGATTCGGCAGCCGGGCAATCCGCAGCGAATCCTACGGATTGGAAAGCTACAGCCCCTATCAGGACAAGGATCTGCTGGACTGCCGGATCTTCGACAGCGGCGATCTGGAGCTGTCCTTCGGCAAAACCGAAGACGCCCTGGCCGATATTGAAGAACGCGCTGCCACCATTCTCGCCGACGGAAAAAAGCCTTTCCTGCTGGGCGGCGAGCATCTGGTGACACTGGGCGCCTTCCGGGCCATTCATGAAAAATACCCCGACGTGCAGATTCTGCACTTTGATGCCCACGCCGACCTTCGGGACGACTATCTGGGCGCACCCCTTTCCCATGCCTGCGTACTGAGACGGTGCTGGGAGCTGGTAGGGGATGGCAAAATCCATCAGTTCGGCATCCGCTCCGGCGACCGGGAGGAATTCCGCTGGGGAAAGGACCATGTAAACACCCACAAGTTCAATCTGGATGGTCTGGCCGAAAAGCTGGAGAAGCTGGGCGACACGCCCGTTTATTTCACCCTGGACCTGGATGTCCTCGACCCGTCGGTATTCCCGGGAACCGGCACACCGGAACCGGGCGGCGTGGATTTCGACACCCTGCGGAAAGCCGTGACGCTGGTTTGCTCCACTGCCAACATTGTGGGCTGCGACGTCAATGAACTGAGCCCGCCCTATGACCAGAGCGGCGCTTCCACCGCGGTGGCCTGCAAAATTGTCCGGGAAATGCTGCTGGCCCTCAGCCGGTAAAGGAGAAGCGAAATGGAAAATCAGACTCCGGTGCTCCTGCCCACCCACATCATCGCTGCGGCTGGCGTGGTGAAGAACGAGAAAGGTGAAATTCTGCTGGTCAAACATCATCGGGACGGCTGGGTCTTTCCCGGCGGTATTGTGGAACCGGGAGAAAATCTGGTGGATGCCGTTAAACGGGAGATCTGGGAAGAATCCGGCATCACGGTAGAAGTAGGGGAGGTTTTCTGTATCTCCTCCAATACCGCAAAGCATCCCGGCTACAATGGCGTCAAAGAGGTGCCTACCAAGCTGATGCTGGACTTCTTCTGCATCCCCACCGGCGGTGAGCTGAGAGGCTCTGACGAAAATGCTGAATCGGCCTGGGTGCCGGAGCAGGAGGTTCTTCCCCTTATAACAGCGCCGGCAATCCGGGAGCGGTTCTCGGCATATCTTGACTATACTGGCCGTCCGGTTTATCTGGAATATGAGACACACCCAACCTACACCCTGAAACTCAAACGTACCTTCTGACCCATTCAGGGGAGGACCATATGCTGCATTTTATCGATACCTTTTCCAATATGCGGACCTGTTTTCCGGAGGGGAAATTCTCTTTGCCAGACTGGCAGCGCTATGCGGCAGAAATCGCCGGAGAACTACCGGAAAAGGTCACAAAATGTGCCGCCGGTTATTCATATGAATCCAATGTCCTTCCGGTGGTACAGGGTGTATACGAGAACTGGCCGCTGCTGGAAGTCGCACACGCTTCCTTTCAGTCCGCTGCCGACAGAATCATCCTGCAATATCCGAAATTCTTCCAGACAGACCTGGATGTTACCACCGTTTTTTATCTGGGGCTCTGCTGTGGCGCCGGATGGGCTACCAGCCTTGGGGGGAAACCTGCCGTTTTGCTGGGTGCCGAAAAAATCCTGGAGCTCAAATGGTACGATCCCGACCGGATGTACGCCCTGATTGCCCACGAAATCGGACATCTCTGGCATCAGGCCATGGGCGGCGCATTCGGACAGGCCCATACCGTCGAAGAGCGGGCCATCTTCCAGCTTTTCAGCGAAGGCATTGCCATCTGGTTTGAACAATGCCTGTATGGACGGGACGATTTCTTTCTGGAAAATCATGACGGCTGGCTGGACTGGTGTCAGGCACACGACAGGGAAATCCGCCGGGAATATGAGCGGAGAGTCCAACATGAAGAAAGCGTGCAGGACTTTTTCGGGGACTGGATGCGGTACCAGGGATATTCTGACGTGGGATATTATCTGGGCACCCAGTTTGTCCGGTGGCTGCTGAAGCAGCATCCCATCGAGGAAATCACCCCTCTGTCCATCCCCAGTCTGAGAGAAGCATATCATATTTTTTCTGAATTATAACCAAAATCAAGGAGGTCTTTTACCATGGGAAAAGCACTGATTATCGGCTGCGGCGGCGTTGCATCGGTCGCCATCCACAAATGCTGCCAGAACAGCGAGGTCTTTGAGGAAATCTGCATTGCATCCCGCACCAAGTCCAAATGCGATGCCCTCAAGGAAAAACTGGAAGGCACCACCAAAACCAAAATCACCACCGCTCAGGTGGACGCAGACCAGGTGGACCAGCTGATTGCCCTCATCAATCAGGTCAAGCCCGATGTGGTGCTGAATCTGGCGCTGCCCTATCAGGATCTGACCATTATGGATGCCTGCCTCGCCACCGGCGTGCCCTATGTGGACACTGCCAACTACGAGTGTGAGGACACCAACGATCCGGCCTGGCGGGCCATTTACGAGGAGCGCTGCAAGAAGCTGGGCTTCACCGCCTATTTCGACTACTCCTGGCAGTGGGCCTACGACCAGAAATACAAAGACGCTGGCATCACCGCCCTGCTGGGAAGCGGCTTTGACCCCGGCGTCACCAGTGTCTTCTCTGCTTACGCCCTGAAGCATTACTTTGACGAGATCCACACCAT
>CALXFL010000001.1 GCA_944387515.1 uncultured Clostridia bacterium | reverse complement strand
GATGTCACCGGTGGTTCCCAGCTGAACACCGATGCGGGCGCCGGCCAGATCCTCCACGGAAGCCACCTTTTTGCCGGAAGAGCAGGATGCGAGGGACAGGGTCATGGCAGCGGCAGCAGCCAGTGCCAGCATTTTCTTCAGATTCATATCTCATTTCTCCTTTTGCCTGGTGTTTTGGTGATGGTTATACTTTAGCACAACCACCGGGTAAATGCAAGGATATTTTGGGTGAAAATTCAGAAAATCCAAATCTTTATGCAACTTATCCCTCTATTCACCGGGAAATACTCAATTTTCATGCAGAATACCCGACGAAAATGCAAGAATATTCAGCATAAACAAATATATCCAGGGCAATATACCGGATTGACCAGGAATATACCATTATATTCATCAGTCATACAATTCTACCCAAAAGAAAGAAGGAGCGTTCTCAGAACGCTCCTATTCGTTTCTACTCTATTACATCTGGCTTTTCAGCTGGCGGATATCCCGCCCTACAAAACGCAGACAAGTCAGCTGGGTATAAAGTCTTGAAACCACGCGCTGCCCATATTTTTCCTCCAGCTCAGAACGGGAGAGATTGGTACTGACGATGGTAGGCCGGTTCTGGCTGATGCGGGTATTCAGAATGTTGTAAATCACCGACTGGGTGAACTGGGTGGAGAACTCCGCCCCCAGATCGTCCAGAATCAGCAGGTCCGCCGCCAACAAGCCATCCAGCGTATCCGCAGGCTGGGCAGCCCGGCCGAAGTGCTCCTTTTCAATGACCCGAAGAAAATCCTGGGTAGAACCGTAAACCACTCCGAAGCCCCGGCGAATGACACCAGTGGCAATAGCCAGGGAAAGATGGGTCTTGCCAAGGCCGGTATTTCCCTGCATCAGCAATCCCTTCATGTCCGGCTGAAAAGTGCGGACATATTCCTGACAATAATGGAGCACCCGCTCCATCCACTTGCGGGGAATCCGGCCATCCTCTGGGTCGGTGGGGTAATAATCCAGCCGGAAGTTGTCAAATCCGGTGAGCTTCAAGCTGGACACCTGGTTCAGCTGCTGGAGAGCCAGCTGGCGCACCAGTGCATCTACACAGTGACAGCGTACGCCGTCATGGTAACCGGTATCCTCGCAATCAGCACAGACCCGGTGAGGACGCAGGTAGTCTTCCGGATATCCATTCTGCCGCAGCAGTACCCGTTCCTTCTCCTGAAGAGCCAGGTTCTCGTCCCGGATCTTCGCCACGCCAGTCTCGATATCGGTGCCGCGGGTGAAGATGAGACGGCCCAGCTTGGCCGATGTCTGAGCCAATTGATTCCGAGCCTCCATCACCTCCGGCACCTTGAGGGTGATCTCGTCCAGCCGCTGCTCCAGGGCGATGTCCTCCAACAGCCGCCGCTGACGGATCTGCTCCATGGCCTGGGCCACAAGGGAACTGTTCACGAATCCTCTCTCCTTTCAGGCAATGGGGGCAGGTCGAAGCCCCGCCGGTCAAACTCCTCCGGATCGTAAGAGGAAGCCGGCCGGGACGGCTGGGCCTGAGTACGGGCAGCCATCCGAACAGGCGGCTGGTCCCGTTCTGCCACATCCTCCGGAGTGCGCAGATCGTTTTGGTACCAGCTCTGGAGGATCTTATGAATATAGGGAAAACTGAGCCGCCCAATCTTGTCCACCGCCCGTTCGTAGGCCAACTGGATCATCTGAATATTGAAACCGAACTGGTAGAACCACTGGGAGATGAACTTTTTGTTCTCCGCCGTGAGTCCCCGGTTCTGAATACCAAAGGCTTCCTGCACCTGCCGTTCATTACTCCAACGGCGGGTCTGCTCCCGGATATACTCCTCCGCCAGAGCGTGGGTGTTGATCTCCTGCTGGGCCCAGCCCACACAAAGCTTTTGCAGGTAGTTGAAGTGCAGCTTACCGTTGGTGACGCAGAAGTCCACCGCCATGACCACCACGTCGGGCGGAAGTCCCAGATCATCCAGAAAATAGACAAAGCCCCGCCGTTCGGTATCGGTGAGGGGACGGCCGTAGATACCCTCCGCAGTCTGAAAAACAAACCGCAGCTGTTCACTTTGCTGGGTGCGCTGGGACAGCTCCTGGGCCGTCAGCCGGTGACGGGGAGGGGCCTCTCCCTGACGGGCAGGTACCGGAGCCTGAGCAGCCGGCTGCCCACCGGGCAGCACCCCCTGGGCAATCCAGTATTGCAAAGCCTCCCGGACGTCACTTTCCGGCAGAGAAAGCCATTGGGCCAGCGCCGCCACGTCCATGGAATCCCGTCGAGTCACCGCCAGCAGTACCTTCCAGTAAACGCCACTGGCAGTGGCCAGATGCTGGTCGACAACCTGAGCCGGCAGCACCAGATAAGCCGGCAGCAATTGATTTGCCAAAGATGATCTTCCTTTCTGTATGGGGCCTTACCGGTCCAGCAAAAACGATTTGACCAGAGCCATGCTCTCCCGGATATGGTTGACCGGCACCAGAATGGGCCGAGTGGGAGCGCCCGCCGTCCAGACCTCTCCATAACCTGCCCGGCGGCTGAGCATCAGGGCACGGGTACAGTGGTAGTCACTGCTGACGATCTGCACCCTCAGCTGAGAGATGGGCTTGCCGCTGTCAGCCTCCATGAGAGCACGGGAAAACTGAAGATTTTCCATGGTATTGCGGGAATTCTCCTCCAGCAGCAAAACCGAAGGATCTACCCCTCCCTGCTCCCGAAGCCAGCGGGCCATGGCCGATGCCTCGGTGACGGTTTCATCCGGTCCCTGTCCGCCTGAAACCACGATTTTTTCTCCCTGCCACCGGTCCAGCGCCGTCTCCAACCGTCCCCGGAGCAGCAGGGTGACCTGATCTCCCCGAAGGCCCGCTCCCAGCACCAGGGTATAGTCAGCGCCATCCTTGGGAGCAGTGAGAACACCGGACAGGACAAATCCCTCCGACACCAGCATGACCACCAAGCCCAGCAGTACCACCGGCATCCCGATCCGGCGGCAGGCAAAGACCACCCAACCTCCGGGAAGCAGCTTAGGCAGCAGCCCCAGCAGGCAGAGCCCCACTCCTCCGGCCAGCAGCACCGGCACAAAGGAAATCGGTCCCATCCAGACGGTCACCACCAGGCAGTAAAGCAGCACTACCAGTCCCGCTGCCAGAAAAATTCGTTCCAGTATGGTCATCCTCCCCTTTTGCCGCTGTTCCATCAAAAGCCTCCTGCCGCCTCCGGACGGCGCATGAAAGTCGTTTCCATTCAGTATACCACAGAGCAGGTCCTTTACACAAGGGGGCTCCTCAGGTGCGCTTCCAGATAAGGACGGCAATGGGCGGATCCCCCGGCCGGTTGCGGAAGTCGCAGACCAGAACGGTATAGACCTTGCTGTCAATGGTGGCAAAATAGTCCATCAGGGCATCCCGTTCCTCATAGCCGGTGTCGCCGCCATGGTAGACACAGGCGCAGAGCACGCCCCCCTCCCGTAACAGGGAAAGCCCCTGCTCCACAGCGGGAATGCTGGTCTCGGGGCGGGTAAAAATCCGATGGTCCCCGCCGGGCAGGTAGCCAAAGTTGAAGACCACAGCGTCTACTGTTCCAGGCTGGGCATACTGATCCATATGGATATGGCTGTCCAGTACCACCTCTCCGATGGCGTCCAACTCTTCTTCCTTCAGACGGGTGCGGGTGGCTTCCACGGCCTCCTGCTGGATGTCAAAGGCCAGCACTTTCCCCTGCTCCCCCACCAGCCGGCAGAGAAAGGCAGTATCCCGGCCCCGCCCGGCGGTAGCATCGATGCAGAAGCTGCCAGGGGTGATGTGCTGCTCCAAAAAAGTATGGGCAATGCCCAGGGTATTGAGCTTCAAGCTGATCTCTCCTTTTGCTGCCGGCAAACCGGCTTGTCAGACAAGAAAATTATACCACGCACGAATAGAAAGCGCAATCTCTGTCCGGTACAGCAAGTCTGCTCTTTCAGCTTCCCCTATAAAAAACCAAAGCAAAATCGGCACAGCCGAAGCCATGCCGATTTTTTAACAGTTCCAATCAATTTTAACCGGATTCTCCTCATCCGGCAAAGCAGCCATTTTGAGGGAATCCAACACCGCTGCCCACTCCTGCCGGGCCAGCCCGTCGTAAACCTCACTGGTTTCATGAATACCGGCCTGGCTGTAAGCCATGGCCGCCGCTCCATAGAACACAAACCCTAATGCATTCCCCGGAGAGCGCATCACCCCGCAGGCCACCGATACCGCCCGGGCCGCTGCCTGCGCTGCCGCGCCCTGGGTCTCCCGGGCCAACCGGGTCAGCTCCCGCAGGTGAGGAGCCAGTGCCGCAGGCTTCCCACCTGCCCCAATCAATTCCCGGCATACCTCCGCCTCCTGGCGAAGAGCTGGTTCTCCGCCTGCCGCTTCATATACCGGCAGATACCGCTGGAGTGCTGTATCCGCCGCCCAGGCAGCCAATGTCTGAAGGGACTGGGTATCGATCACCGCCATCATCTCCCGGCAGAGCGGATCCTCCGGACTGCCCAGCATCTTTCTCAGCGCCGCCATACTCAGTCCAGCAGCTCCCGGTCAGAGCGGAGGTTGACAAACTTCTCCTCCTTGATGGCCTGGTCGCCCAGCAGCGCCAGCCGGAAAGCAATGTATACATCGTCGATGGTGGGGAAGGTTTCGACGCCGGTCTCGATGCTGCGGATCAGGCCCTGAAGCTGTCCCCACATATTTTTGTATTTGGAGCGGATGTTGATGGTGTGGTAGACATTCTCCACGGCATCGTAGTACTCGATCAGATCCCCTTCCTCGTGGTCCTGGAAGCGGTATTCCTGAAGCACCAGCCGGATGCGGCCCTTATCGCCGATGAATTCCTTCAGGTTGCTGGATGCCGTAGTGTCAGCCCAGGCAGCTTCATAAAAGGCCGAAGCGCCATTTTCCAGCTGCATGGTCAGCAGGCCGTAGTTGTAGGTGTCCTCGGGGGCAACGTCGCCAATCCGGCAGCCGACACCGCTGAGGGTTACAATGTCCATACCGGTAAACCAGCGGATGACATCCACATAATGAACGCCGCAATCTACAATGGGCGGGCAATCCCGCAGCAGGGTGGCGTACCGTTCCCGGTTCATGATATGATGGTTCTGGGCCATCCGGATCAGACGCACCTCACCGATCATGCCGTCATGGATCATCTGAGCGGCCCGGCGGTAGGTTTCGTTGTATCGGAGAATATGAGCCACCTGTACCCGGCATTCGGGATGGGATTTAACCAGATGGTAGAACTCCTCGCCCTCCTCCAGGCTGGAAGCGATGGGCTTTTCACAGAGGACGTGCTTACCAGCAGCCAGACACTCCCGCAGGATGGACAGATGGGTAGCCACATAGGTGGCAATGATGACGATATCCACATCGGGGCGGTTCAGAAAATCCCGGTAATCGGTGCTCCATTCCTTGGCGCCGAACCGTTTGGCAAAGGCTTTCGCAAGCTCCGGCTGGAGATCCACGACGCCGATGATATCGATTTCTTCCCGAAAATAAATATCGCTGATATGGGCCTTTCCGATATGGCCGCATCCGATCAATACAACGCCGTACGTTTTCTTCATGATTTTAATTCTCCTCTGTTTCCATCTTTTGAGCTTTGCTCTCTACTTTTATTCTACCTGTATTTGATTGCTTTGGCAAGGACGGGGAAACCAATTTATTGCTCGATTTTTGCGGATTTATGAAACAATCTTGCTCATCTGTTAAAAGATAATCGAAAAATCCATATTCCTGCTCAAATAGCCATACTGAAAAAACTGTCCGGACAGGACAAGTCCGGCCGCTTTGTAGCGGCTGGAAAAGCAGCAGAAAAGATGAATCTTTTAACAGAAAACGTCATTATCATCTTTCTGCTCCCAGAGTCAGATTGTGCTGGCCGGATAGGTGTGACGCAGACGGTGAATGACCACCCGATAGACGGGAATCAGCAACAGATTAGCTGCGACCCAGGCAGCCGGGTTTGCCATACAAACTGCCGGAAAGGCAAAAGCCGACACCAGGCAGAGGGCCACCAGAGACCGGGCAACCATCTCAAACACACCGGCAGCCATGGCCGGAACGCCAAAGCCCAGGCCCTGAATGGCGTTACGAAGCACCAGCAGGCTGGCAAGAAGCGGATAGAAAAGGCTGTTCATCCACAGGAACTGCCCTACCTGATCCATAATGGCTGTCTCTCCGCCCGAGATAAAGAGCCGGGCAATAGAGGTTCCCACGGCGATGTTGATAATACAGGCTACCACTGCATAGCCAATACCCAGAATCAGGGATTGGCGCACGCCTGCCTGCACCCGTTCGATCTTACCGGCGCCCAGATTCTGGCCGGCATAGGTGGCAATTGTGACGCCCAGCGTCTCCATCGGCACGGTAAGGATCATCTGCACCTTGCTGCCCGCAGTGACGGCGGCCACAGCGCCGGATCCCAACACATTGACAGCGCTTTGCAGGATGGTGGAGCCTACAGCAGTGATGGAAAACTGAAGGCCCATGGGAACGCCCATGCCGGTGAGCTTGCGGATCTGTCCGGCATCCAGCCGCCATTCGGAACCACTGACCCGCAGAATGGGGAACTTCTTTATGATGTAGAAGAGACAGAGCACACCGGAAATGCCCTGGGCAATGACGGTAGCCAGAGCAGCACCTTCCACGCCGGTATGAAACCCTGCAATGAAGAGCAGATCCAGTCCCACATTGAGCGCCGAGCTGATAATCAGGAAGACCAGCGGGCTGCGGCTGTCTCCTAGTGCCCGGAGGAAGCCAGAGAGCAGATTATATAGGAAGGTGGTGCCGATACCGGCGAAGATGATGACAATGTAGGCATAAGCATCCTCAAAAATATCCGCGGGCGTCTGTAAAAGGGTGAGAATCCACCGGCAGCCCAGTACCGTGGCAGTAGTCAGCACCACTGTCATGGCAATTCCCATCCAGACGGCATTGGCTACACACCGCCGCAAACTCTTATAATCCCCCGCACCAAAAAACTGGGCGATGGGAATGGAAAAGCCGCTGCATACGCCCAACACAAATCCGATGATGAGAAAATTGAGACAGCCGGTTGCCCCCACTGCTGCCAGGGGCTTTACACCGAGAAACTGACCCACAATGATGCTGTCCGCCATG
Source organism: uncultured Clostridia bacterium (assembly GCA_944387515.1). GTDB lineage: Bacteria > Bacillota > Clostridia > Oscillospirales > Ruminococcaceae > Faecivivens. The sequence continues at coordinate 28,604 of CALXFL010000001.1, read as the reverse complement.
TTGTAAAACTGCTGAAAGAAATTTCCGCACATGAGCGGGATGGTAAATTGAATGATGAGCCGCAATGGGCTTCCACTGGTAAGGTCCCGTACCACGACAATGTTTCCTCCTGTCTTTTTTTGAAAATGTCCTGCATTATGATAATGCAGGATGAGCCAAATGTCAACGGTTTTCACAGGTTGAAAAGAGGTTCCTGACATGATTTTTACCAGACCGCAGAGAGACCGGGGAAATGATTGAAAGTTTTCGGGGAATGTGTTATACTGTTCTCATACATTTTCAGAATATCTTTGCAAACCTGACAAAACTTCTCTGACTTCATGAGGATGCTGTCCATATCGGGATTTTTCTTTTGGGAACATCTGCTTCACCACACTGTGAACCCGGACACTCCTCCCCAGAACAATCCATAAGAAGGATGCCTATGAAGCTCGATGCCATCGTTTCCTATTTCCGGAGCAAGCGGGACTATCTCACCTTTTTCCTCTCGCTCTGTCTCATTCTGGTGATTCCGATTCTCACCTTTTCGGTCTTTTTCACCAGCTTTATTGGCCAGCGGTACACCCAGAAGCTGTTTTCCCTGGCTGAGGCCACCTGTGCCCGCACCGAGACCTATTTCCAGCGAACGCTCTACCAGTGTGATCGGATTGCCGAAATGCTGGCAGAAAAAAATGCCCTGCAAATCCAAGAACCCGGCGGCTCTCCCCAGATCTGGGGTCAGATCAGCCAAACCCTGGAACAGGCCCGGGTGCTCAATGAAGCCCTGGTTGAAATCGTTTACCAACGGAATGACTCCAACGTCATCTTTACCACCTCCCAGGCCCTTTACCGGGCAAAGGGCGGTCCGGATTCCATTCAGCGGCTGGATGAAATCCCTGAAAAGGCGGGATTTTACCGGGAGGCCTTCATTGGTTCGGGTCCTGCCACCACCAAGGCGGTCATTGCCTACACGGTCCCCATCGAAAACGGGGAAGGAGCGCTGAGCTTCTGGCTGGATGCAGGAGCACTGCTCCCCACGCCGGTGGATGCCGACCCCAGCCTCTCCCTGATGCTGTGGGACAACGGCATCCTGATCTGGCAGAACGGCGAAGTTCAGGAAGAAAGTCTGTCCACTGCCCGTTCCACCCAGGGCAACTTCCAGCTGCTGGATACCCCCAGTGGAAAATACTATCTGAACCGCCACACCAGCAGCGACTACACGGCTACCATTCTCTTTATTCTGCCGTATGAAATGGTCATGCAGGAAGCCGATCAGCTGAGCCGCTCCTTTGTCATTGGCGTTATATTGGAAGCGGTGCTCTGTATGGGCCTGATCCTGCTGCTGAGCCGCCGCAATTACCGGCCCATTCATCAGCTGTACGGCAGCTTCCTGAAATTTGTCCCGGAGCTGATGCCCATCGCCTCCACCGGCGAACTGGATGCTGCCAGCTATGCCCTTCAGCGCCTCTCCCACCGGGACTATGATCTGCGGCAGCAAAAAGAGCAGGCCGTCCAGCAAAAGCTGCTGCACCGGCTCTTTACTGGTAGCCTGCACCGGTCCGACCAATTGACCCGGGCAGGTATTCTGGTAGAAGGACGACGGTTCGGTGTGGTACTGTTCTCCCTGCAGGAACACTTCCCGGATGAAGCATTCCCACCGCTTCTCCACGAGCTGCGGCTGCTGCTCTCGGAACAGGGCATCGTCAGCTACAGCACTGATTATATTGAGAACCGAAGCCAGCTCTTTTTGCTGGAATTGAAAGAAAACCGAACACTTGCCCAGCTGTTGGAGCATCCCGTGGGACTGCTGGAACGGAAATTCGGCCGGATCTTCCTTCTTCAGTGCGGCAGCCCGGTGGAGGATTTTCAGAAGATTTGGATTTCCTACTGTGACGCCATGTCGGCCCGGAGGCCGGGAGAGGAGGAGCAGTTGATTTACCAGTATGAATGTCCCCCCCCTGGAGACAATTTGACCATGATGTATCCCCAGGCAGAGCTGGACGGGCTATATACCGCCATCACAGGTGGAAACGTGGAGCGGATCTACTTTCTCACCGACTCTTTGCTGGGGCAGCTTCAGACTGGACGAGGGTTTGTCTCCACCGGTCTCAGCTATGACATCGCCATTACCTTCATGCGGGCAGTGAGTGCGCTCCAGCCTCCACCTACCGAAGGCGTTCCCGACATGAGCAGCTGGCCCCCCTTCCAGAGCGAAGAAGATGCCCGGCAACGGCTGGTGCTGCTGCGGGACCAGGTGATCGGGCTGATCCGGAGCCGCCAGACGCCTCCCTCCGACGGCTTTGACCGGATTCTGCACTACATCAATGACAACATAGACAACCCCGACCTGAGCGTCGCCCTCATTGCCGATGCCATGGAAGTAAGTCCGGCAGCATTGGGCAAGCTATTCCACGAGCGGACCGGCACCACCATTTCGGACTACATGGGCAGCCTGCGTCATGAGCATATCCGGATGCTGCTTCACTCTACTGACCTTCCGGTGAGCGAAATTGCCCGGCGGATGGGCTATTCCCAGACCTCCAGCTTTATCCGGCGGTTCAAGAGCGTCGAGGGTATCACCCCCGGCGAATACCGCAGCCAGCGAAAGGGCGGCTGAGCAAGACAGGAAGAAAGCCTCCTCTGTTTCAAAACAGAGGAGGCTTTCTTATTTGGGTATACCGTCACCGTCCGGGCTCACCCACCAGCGTGGACAGCAACAGCCGCCCGCCGGCTTCCAGTATAATCAGCCAGACCACCAGCCCCACCAGCGATGCCAGTACACCGGGCGCCCACTGCTTCAGCAATGAGAGATAGAGAAGCAAACAGAGGGTGTTCACCCCTACCGTCTTCACCATCCCCACCAGCACGGTACTGCCCAACCGCCAGCGGACTGCTGTGGCCAGCGAGAAACTGCGTTTCAGCAGCCAGACCACCGACAACATGAAAATCACCACTGTCAGCAGAATGCCCATCAAAATCGTTCCTACGGTACCCAGACTGTTCTGAAGCTTTCCCACGCCCAGCTTTATCAGCTGGCCGCACAGAAGGGCCACCACCGGCGCAGACACCACCGCTACCAGCAGAGATTTGATCCGGTAGCCAGGAGAGGCCATGTACCGTTCCTCTGCCTCCCAACGGGTGGGAGCCGACGGAAGATTCTGAGGAATGGGCAGGAAAAGCCGGGTGAGGAAGGCCGTTATAGGTCCCTGAATGGCCGCCATGAGCAGCAGCCGTACCAGTTCCTCAAACAGACTCCGGGTATTCATCGGAGGGATTCCATCAGAAAATCCCATCCAGACAGCCAACAGCCCAGTAATCCGGCTGGCAAAGGGCAGTTCTCCCATAAGAAGGGCAAAGGAGCGGCCCAGGCTGCCATCCGCCTGAAGGCTGTCCCGCAGTCCGGTAAACACCAGCACCACCACAATAACCAGCATCAATCCACCAAACATCCGATTGAGGATTCGAGACATTTTTATCCCTCCTCTGAAAGACGGGTCAGTGTCCAACAAAGGCCATTTTCCGGGTCTTCCTCCAGCCAGACCGACTCACCGTCGGTCATGAGGACCAGGCCATTCCGGCTCAGCTGCCAGTACCGGCCCTGCCCCATCACCCACTGACAGTCAAAGCGCCAGCTGACCGGTTCCTCGATCATGGACAGAGTACCATCCGCCGTGGTGAGATAGAGATCGGACCATCCGAAATCCTGCAAGGCATAGCCGTCATCCAGTGCAGACAGCTGCCAGGAGGAGCCTGCCGGCCCCAGGTACAAAGCGCCGCCATCCTGCGCCAACCGGGCACCCGAGCTACTCACCAGCCGCACCGGCTCCTGAGTGGGCGGATCCAGCGGAAGCGGCAGCGCCTCCCCGGGAAATCCCACCAGCAGCCAGAAGTGGAACTGGTCCAGCTCCTCTCCCCCACTGTCCAGCAGGGTCAGGGTGCTCTCATAGGCTTTGTGGTTGGAGATGCCCTCTGGCGTGATGGTAAGAACGCCATTCTCAAAGCTGGTGGTCACAAAAGGACTTCCCTCCATCTCCAGCCGGTAATCCGCTGCCCCAGCCATCATGGGATGAGCGAGGCAGAGGGCATTTCCCTCCCCCCATGCATCAGGAGGCGCTTCTCCTGCATCATGGAGCAGCAGCGCATTCAGCCTCACCTCATCCTGCCAGGCCTGAAGAGACTGTCTGGCATTCTGCTCCATGGTTTCCAGACTTTGGGTCAAGGTCTTGAGGGTATAGGGATAGTAGAGGGTGCGGCGGCTCTCCACGCCCTTTTCATCTACTGCCTTTACCGTCAGCTGCTCTCCGGCAGGAATAAGGGTGTTTTCTCCTGGAATGGGGGAGATGGGTTGTCCATCCCAGTACGCCTCTATCTTCACAATCTGTCCATCGGCTGCCCGGGGTGTAAGGGTCAGCAGCAGCTGATCCCCCTCCCAGCTGGCCGAAATGGCCACACCTGCCCGGGTGACCAGCACCAGGGAGAGAAGCAGTGCCCCACAGACTCCTGCCGGAGCCGCCCAACAGGATAGCTGTATACCACCTGGCATAGGCCGGTCCAGCAGCCAGAAGGCCGCACCGGTAAAGAGAAAGGTGAGGGCGATGAGAAGAAGGGTCATCGGGCTTCTGTGGATGTACCAGGACAAAACCATCATCAGGGTCATGCCCATAGCCAAAGCCAGTATCCAAAGCCGTCCCTGCCGTTTTTTCTGAGTCCAGAGAGCCAGCAGGTAAACAGCCGCCGTCACAGCCAAGGGCCACAGTCCCTGAGACAGCAGTGCCGAAAGCAACAACCCTGCCACTGTCAGCAGCAACACGACGTCCCCATTGTAAATTCCCAACGTGCCCTGTTTTTTCATCTCCTGCCGGAAAATCAGAAAGCACAGAAAGGCATACACGCCTAAAAGCAGCCAGCACCAGGAAAAATACATCCGATGAAGACCGAAGACCAGCACCATTCCGCCTGCCAGGCACCAGAGTCCCAGGGCATCCACACCCATGGTATTGGGAGCCATCCGCATCGGTACCGACAGCAAAGCGAGCATGGCAGCCACAAAGAGCCAGATCCATCCCGGAGTCAGAGCATCCAGCAGCCGGGGAAGAGAAAGGGCAATCCAGCTGGCCTGGGTGGGAAAGAAGGTGAGAAAGAGCGGCAGTGCCACCAGAATCGGTACCCACAACCAGCATCCAACGCTTTTCTGCTGAGGCAAAACGGTGCAGGCAACATGACTGACGCCGTACCAAATAACCATGGCTGACATGGTTATCAGCAACAGGCTGCGTCCCATGGAGCCAAGGCCCTCGAACCCATCCGTGCTGCCCATTCCTACGATACAGGTCCAGCACCACAGAAGCCCACCGGCCAGCAGCGGCCAGCGCCGCTTGATGCTGCCCATTCCCCAGACCAGCAAACCAACGGCGGGCAATGCCCAAAGCCAGATAAGCGGATCGCTGCCGTCGCTCCACGGTGGCTGCGTACCCACTCCAGTAAGGAAAAAGGGATACCGGGCCACACAAACCAAAATCAGATCAGTAAAAACAAGCAAATGCAAACCAGACAGCGCAGGAAGCCGGTTTTTGCTTCGCACCAGCATGACACCCCACTGACAGCAAGCCACGGCCACCGCCAGCAGTCCCCCCACCAGCGTAATTCCTTTCCAAACCACGATGCCCATAAGAAGGGTGTTGAGGAAGCAGTATATGACTCCGTTCCGCCGGGCCATCACGCCGGCATCCTCGGGTTTCCAATCGGTGTGCCACATGCGGGAAAAGGCTGTGGCAAAGCTTTTTACCTGAGACATACCCTTCCTCCTTTCATAAAAGCATTCCCAGTATCAGGATAGCCCAGCAGGCCAACGCTCCCACAGGCATCCAGGAAAGGCGGCCGCAGGGCTGCCGGAACAGCCGCCACCAGCCCAATCCGGTGCCTGCTACCGCTGCTGCCGCTCCGAGCCACCGCCAAAGGGATGAAACCGCATAAAGTCCTTCCCGGGGCAAAGCCACCGCCAACACCAGCGCCAGCACTGCCAGAATGCTAACACCGATTGCCAGTGTTCTGTTCCATTGCTGCTGTGCAAGGATGGCGCGCACCCGTTTCTGACGGGCATCGTCAAGACAGACGGCACCCGGGCCGGTATACAGGGCCCAGGCTGCCGGCCAATGAACGGGACCATCCTCGTAATAGCAGTCCGCCAGGGCTGCCGCTGCCGGCAGGCAACCGCCGTCCGCCGCCTGCTGAAGCAGCCGGATGCCTTCTTCTCTGCTCTGGGCAATGCCAGTGCCGTGGAGAAGACAGTAGCCCAGGTAGTACCGGGCCCGGGGAATCCCCAGCGCCAGTCCGGCTGTCAGAAGGTCAAAATTGAGATTTCCGGCGTTGGACTGTCCCATTGTTCCCCCACCGAAGAGAGCCTGACCGAACTGGTTCAGTTCCTCCTCATAAACCGAAGCAGGTGCTACATAGCTTCCCTTTTCAATATCGGTATCCTCCGGCGGAACCAGGCTGGTGATGTCCACAGCACTGCCTACTCCCCAGGCCAGCTCTCCCGCCCGCTTCCAGACTACTGTCCGGGAAAGGCCAGACTCCCGGATAGCGTGGTAGATGTACCGCTCGAGCACCGCCTGAGGAGCTGGAACAGTGGGATCGATCAGCTCGGCAAAGCCGGTGACCCTCGCCATCAGCTCTACCTGCGCTGCCTCCACCGGAGAAGCCCCCGCCGACAGGAGCGCCTCCCGCAAGGCATCCGGACGGGCCAGCAGCCCGGAATCCTGCTCCTTCACCTGTCGGATTCTTCCGGCCAGAGCGGAAAAGGGCTGCCCCCTTGTTTCCCTGTTTGCCATCTTGCATCCTCACTTTCCGGGGATCTTTCCCCATTGTCGGGCATCCATCTTCACCAGGATGCCTCTTGCAGATTCCCGCCCCCCGTGGTAGGATAGAAGCAGAAATCCCGGGGGTCTTCCCCCAAAAAGGAGGCCATCTCATGCCATCCCCTTCTTCCGCCCGCCGGGCGGCTCTCCCCGATACCATCCGGGGCGCTGCCATCCTCAGCATGATTGCCTACCACGCCTGCTGGGATGGGTTTTATCTGCTGGGCCTGCCCTGGGGCTGGTTTACCTCAGACGCTGCCCGTTTCTGGCAGCAGAGCATCTGCTGGACCTTTATTCTCCTGTCCGGCTTCTGCTGGCCCATGGGCCGCCATCACCTGAAAAGAGGACTGACGGTGCTGGGCGCCGGCGCGCTCCTCACCATCGTCACCCTGCTCATTATCCCGGAAAACCGGGTTATCTGCGGTGTGCTCACCTTTACTGGCTCGGCTATGCTGCTGATGATTCCCCTGGACCGGCTATGCCGCCGGATCCCGCCCATTCTGGACGCAGCCGGGAGTTTCATCGTCTTTCTGGCCCTTTGGGCCATCACCCTGCCATCTCTGAGCGAAACTGCCGGGCTGCCTCTTCGTATGCTGGCGGTATGGACTGGATTTCCGCCGGCGGACTTTTTCTCCACCGACTACTTTCCCCTGCTGCCCTGGCTTTTTCTGTTTGTCACAGGGCGGTTTCTCCATCCGCTTCTGACCCGTCTCCCTCAGTGGGAGCGGTGGAAGCAGCTGGGGATCCGGCCATTGTCGCTGGTGGGGCGGTTTGCACTGCCGGTATATCTGCTTCATCAGCCGGTGCTGTACGGACTGGTTCTGCTGATTCAGATGGCTTGAGCACTGGCAGCCATCGGAGCACCTCTGCCCATTGAGCCGGAGAAAGATTCTGAACCGGCTGCTCCCGCAGCGCATTCTGTGTACCCAAAATCTCTACAAAGGCCTGCTGCACTGGCAGAGGTGTCTGTTCCCATGCCGCTTTAAGCGGCTCACTTTTTGCGGTAAAGACGAGCCTGTTGCTGTCATCCACCGGATCAAACAGAAACACCGGCGCCTGATGATAGGCCTTGAATTTGACAAAGTGCTGCTGCACCGAACCATCGGCATAACCGGACATCAGCCGTCCATCATAGGGATAAGCTCCAAACAGCAGATAAAAGAGCAGTGCCGCCAGAGAAAACCGGGCGGTGTGAAGATCGGCCAGTTGCCGCTTGCCGGTTCCCAGCAGCGGCTCGGCAAATTCCAGCGGAAATTCCTCTTCCTTCAGCTGAACACCCACTTCCAGCTGATCCACCGGACAGATCAGACTGGAATAATCCAGCCAGATCCGATCGTCCGGTGTCACCAGCAGCCGGTCAGGATGGAGGTCCAGACAGCTGTACCCCCGCTCCTCCAACCGCGCCAGCACTTCCGCCAGGGAGAGCGCCAACCGGGCAATCCGGGGCTGGGTGATGTAATTGGGTGCTTCCAGCGACTTCTGCATCCCGGCCAGCAGACCAGACAGCGGCGTCAGTCCGGAAGGACAGCCGCCCATAGGCATCACCAGAGCCAGCTCCTCCTGGTCCATCCGCTGAAGCTGCTCTTCCGGTGTGGGCGGATCTTCTCCCCAGAAACGGTCAGAGAGAATCGTGCACCCGCTCTTCTGATCCGGGCGGCGAAGTCTCACCAGATCACAGGGCCAGAGAATGTCCTGCCACTGAGGCGGACAGAGCACCTGCCAGGCCATCTTTCCGCTGTGGCTTCCCTGACGCTGAAGGCAAAACTGCTCTCCGCTGGTCAGCTCCTGCAAAATCACACTCTGTCCGGCCCGATTCGGCTCCCCTAGCGCACCGGTGCGGGAACCCACAGGAAGATAGATCCGGCCCCCGTAAAGCTCACTGAAGTACAGTGGACCGGGATCCGGTGCGGAGACCCGCCGCCGGACAGGCTGGCCCCTCCGCTTCCAGCTATAAAAGCTCCAGACCAGCAGTGCTGCCAGCACTGCCGCCAGTATGATCCCTGCCGGCGAAAAAGCCGGCAGCCATTCTTTCAGCCGTTCCATTGATTCTCCTTTCCTGCAGCCCTATTTCTTGAAAAATCCCCGGAGCCGGTCCAGAAGGGAAGAGACTTGGGAAGCCGGTCCTTCCTGAGACGGTGCGTCTGCAGGTTCTGTCTGGCCTCTTTCCAGCTGCTCCGAATGGATTCCGCCGGAATGATCCTGAAGCGGCGTATTTTCCGTCAAGGGAGACTCTGCTCCATGCACCCCAGCTGTCTCCGAAGGCCGGACCGACGCACCAGAGCGAAGAGTGTCAAACTCCTGGTCAAAGTACCGGGGCGGAGTGGGCTGATAGCCGCTGAATCCCCGGGACGGCTCCTGTTTGTCAGTATTTCCCTGAGGGGGAATGTCCTGAGGCCGGACTGAGGCACCGGACCGGACAGTTCCCGTGCTGCCCTGTAGCGGCACATCCGGAATGGTGGCACCGCTGCGCCCTTTTTCCGAAGCGAAACCACTGCTGTAATTGGCGTCAGAAGGTGAACTGCCAAAGCTTCCCTGTTCCGGCTGCTTTTCCTTCTCCTGCCGGAGCGGTTCCAGCGGCCGTACTGATGCTCCCGAGGTCATCCTGCCCGAAGCAGTGCTCTGCCAGGATTTTTCAGGCTCCTGTTTAGGCGCAGGTGTTTCAGAATCGGGCACCTCTTTGCCCAGAAAACGATCCATGCTGGCATACAGGCTTGCCCATTCATCCTTTTGCCCGTCCTGTCCGGCAGGTTCTTCCAAAGCCGGAGAAGGTTCCGGCGGCTGGGCCGGCACCGCCTTGCTCTCTTCCGAACGGCGGCGCAGCAGTTCAAACACGCTGTCCAGACTGTCCTGCCCCTCAAAGCTGGATTTGGCCGCAGGTTCCTGGCGGGAAGACGGCTCAAAGGCACTTCCTGCTCTGTCTCCTGTATCCACACCGGATTTTTCCGCCGGTTCCTGATGACGGAGAATTTCCAGCACACTACTGAAACGGTCCTGCTGTCCCCGGCTGGAATCAACTTCATGAACAGGCGGCATTTTGGGCTCCTCGTCCAAAACAGCAGGCGCCAGTCCCTTCTTTTCCATCTGCCGTACCGTGTTCATCCACTGTTTAACAGTGCGGGAAAGCTCTCCCCCACGCTGGTATTCCTCTGCATACTGGCGAATCTGAGGAAGGAAGAGCAGCCGGCTGGCCGCTGCCACCTCTTTTGGAGGCAGCTCCAATACCCGGGGTTGAAGGCTTGCCAGAGACAGAAAGGGATTTTCTCCCGGAACTGCCAGAGAAAGCCAGACATCCAGCGGCACTGCATCCCCTGTGCGCTCCTGCTGCTGCCAGAGACGGCTTAAAAGCCCTCTGAGCCAGGTGATCTCTCCGCTGGCCTGACGGTTTACCACCTCCAGCAAAGAAGCCGCATTGCGGATAAAGGAGGCTGTCTCCCCTTTGCTGGCTGCCTCAACCAGCTCCAGCAGACTGTCCAGTTCCTCCGGTGAAAGCCGCACTGCCAGTGCCATCCAATGGCCAATATAACGGTTGAGCAGATCGTTCTCCTGAGCTGCCTGCTCCATCTGCTGGCGCAGCGGTCCAATGGCGGTCTCTCCGTCCATCCGGCTCAGGTCTGCCCGATAGTTGGCATAAAAGCTACAAAGGGCCCGCAAAAACTGCCGGACGCCCTTTTTCTCCCGGAAAATGGGCAAGGCGGCAAAGGCTCTGGCCACCTGACAACGGCGGTCTTCATCCATCACAAAGAAATTCATCTCGGACAGATGCTCGGGGCTGGCATAGGTGAGAGAAAAGTCCTGCCAATACCGCAGTCTGGCCCGGTCCCCCAGCTGGGCAGCAGTATCAGGATTCAACCGGGACACCAGCGCCATATAGTCCTCAAAGGTCTGACGGGCGGTGCCAGGCGCCAGCTCTTTCTCGTAACGCTGCCAGGCCAGGGCCTCAATCCGTGCCCGGGTTACTGGAAGGGGTACCGTGGAAACTGTCTGAACACCTCTCCAGAGTGTTTTCCAGTCAGGCGAATCTCCCAACGCATTTGCTTCATACTGGTCTAAGATCTCGGTTCCCCGGGCATCAGCCAGCAGCAAAGGCCGGAGCTTTTCCACAGCTGCTTCATCCCGCAGAGCCAGAACTTTGGCGCCTTCTTCGGGAGAAAGAGTCAGCAGCCGGCGGCGGTCATAGGCATCCATCTGATCAACAAGCATATGCAGCCGGGTATTCTGTACTCTGGCCGCCAGCTCCTCCTCCGCCTCCGGGGTCAGGAAGAGCCCCAGACCGCTGTACTGCTTCAGGAGCCCGGCCAGGTACAGGTCCAGACGGTCGGTCTGGGGTGCCCGCAGGGCATCCGCCAACCGGATCTCCAGTTCCTCACCGGTACGGGCATTCCCATCACAGATAATCTGATGCGCAATCTTATGCACCATCTCCTGCCGGGAATCGTTGGGCGCAAGAGCAGCCAGCCCCACAGTGAGCCGGTCTGCTTCCGCTTCCAGCCGGTCAAAGTAATCCGCCCGTTCCTGATCCTGCTGGCAGATTACCGGATAATCCACAAATTCCAGCCGTTCCAGCCGCTGAATGACACGGGGCGTGAGCAGGTCATTTTCTCCGGTAGCGGGAATGAGCCAGTGATTCTTCTCTGCTACGGACCGGACGAAAATCAGGTTGCGCCCTCTTTTTTCCATTTCAGCAGAGGAAACGTAAAGTCTTCCCCGAAGATACCGGGGAAGCGCTGCATAAATGCAGCAGAGCAGCGCCTTCATTTCCTCCTCGTCCCGGCATTGGATATAAAGGGGCCAAAGTGCCTGACGCTGGGTCATCTGAAGGTAGACACAGCGAATAAGGGTCAGGTAACGCTTTTCATCCAGTCCACAACGCATCCGGGCCTCCGCCAGAGCGGGCAGGCTGCCGGTAAAATTGGGTGTTTTGGCCTCTGCCTCTGCGATGCTCTGACCAAAATTTTCCCGGCCGGCAGCAGTCAACAGGACGGCAGGATTCTCCATCAGAGAGGACTCTGCCGGAAAGATGTAGCCATGGGAAAAGATGTTGGCCCGTCCCTCCCGGTCCTGAAGGCCGTACTGGGTGCGAATCAGGTAGAAAAACTGACCGTCTCCGGCCATCTCCAGCAGATTCAGAGGATTGCCGTCCTCGTCCAGATTCACCGGACGGGTGGGCACCACGCTGCTCTGCATCCAACCACAGGTATCCCGGGCCTGCTGGGGCAAATCAGGAGAGGCAGCCACTGTCCGCCAGCCCGAAGCCAGGCGGCCGTCCTGCTGCCAGGTGTCGTTGGTATAACAGCAGCGGTAATACTTGCTGGTCATCCCTGTCCTCCTTCCTCCTGCACCCAATGATGTCCGCATTTATGACAGATATGGGTGGCAGGTATCTTATGGGGAAAGAAGAACCATCTTCTTCCCTCCACATACTGGTGATCCTCGGGCAATGGATCCGGTCCCTCATAGCTGTGGCAGTTGGGACAGCAGAGTGGATCAGAAAGAGGAATCCCCTGAGTGCCCATGTACCCCAGCTTGTAAAGAAGCCAGTAAAGCGGCTCCTCAATCCGCTTGGGCAGAACGGGCCCTACGGGGTAATCAAAGCCCTGTTCCTCGTTGCGCTTCACCTCACAGCCCAAAGCAGTAAAGGCGAAATAGCTGTAATGAAGGTAGTTGGTATGGGCGGTGTTGTCCAGAACTGGATCTGCGTTCAGAATAAAGTCCTGCAGCTCCGTATAAAGCAGGTTATAGTCGTTGCCGTTGAAGAAGGGCGCCGGCCGGCCATCCCTTCCAGTGATGCTGCGAACATCGCTCAGCAGCTTATCCCGGAGGGAGGGGCTGAGCACCGCCTGGATTCTGGGCTGGTCCGCCTGAGCCACACAGATGGCCAGCGGCCGGGTGCATTTTTCTGTACCGCCGCCCACCACGGTGCTGTGAATAGCCTGCAAAGCGGTCTGTGCGTCACTCAGCTGACGGGTTTCCTCGTGAAGCTGTGCCACCACCTCAAACTGATCGGGGCTGATGAGCAGAATCAATCCATCTGCGTGCTGGATATAGGGCGCATAGAGCGGAAGCAGTGCCATCTTTTTGGGGTCAAAGACCTCGCCCGGCACATCGTAGAGAACCAGTGTCTCGGTTTCTTTGTGGGTAGAGCTGACCGAATAGGTCATGTCGTAGAAAAGAGGCTGCTGCATTTCCCGCAGCGGCGTGGAGGTGGGCAGCGGCTTCTGCTTTTCTACCCCATTCTGTTCCAGGAAGTTCTGAACACTGGCAGTGGTGGTGGTAGATGACATGCCAATGGCAAAAGCATACTTATCCATCCGCTTCAGCAGCTGGGAAAAATAGACTGTCTTGCCTGCACCGGTGATGCCGATGACCGATACAAACCGCACCCGATGGGCGCCATAGCCATCCGGCAAAGGATTGTGACAATGAGGGCAGACCCGGCGGTTGCACTTCTCTCCCGTCTTCAGCTGAATCTGGGAAACCATGCCATTCTCGTCCCGAATGAAGAATCCATCCTTCTGGGGACGGAGGAACTTCTGATGGACGGGGCTGCCGGGATCCAATACAGGACGCTTATAGGGCTCAACGCCAAAGTACTTGGCAGCCGGTTCCTTTTCGGTAGTCTTGAACTGATCCTTTTTTTCGCTGAATCCAGCCCAGAACTTCTCATACTTGGGAGAGATGGCAGGCCGGAAGACCTCCCAGACATCGTAGGCCTCCAGCAGCTGATCCCGGTCGCTGCCCCGATAACGGGTGCGGAAATCCTGAATGTCGTCATATCCTTCCGGGAAGGGGAACTCATCGGGGCTCACATATTCAGAACGAAAATGCACCTCTTCATCCGTAAAAGGTTCAAAACAATAGGGGCAGATAAGATTTTTCACGGTAAAACGCTCCTTTATTTGATCTGTAAGCCGTCACGGAACAACAGCCGGGGTTTCTCCGAAGCTGGCAGACAAAAGCCCTCCCGAACCATCTCCTTGGTCACCGGAAAGGTCATTTCGCCGCAGCAGACCGATATGCCACCATTGGGATAATCGTCGGGATGGTCCATCTTAAAGGAAATATGGTAGAAGCCGGAGAACTCCTGTCTCCTACCCCACAGGCGCAGGCGGCGGAAAGGCCCACCGCCAGCCATCACCGGCTCTACCGAAGCCTGAATGGTAACCGGCACATCGCAAAAGGGACGGTTCATAACGTTCTGCTGAGGAGCAAAGAGCCGGCAGCATTCTCCATCAGCCAGACAGCTGATGACGGTATACCGGTATCCCTCCCCCTGAAGGGGGCAACCCTGGGATCGGGCCTTATCCACCGCTGTCAGATACCGGACCTGAATCTCCGGTGTCACCGGCTGAAAACAACCCTCCGGCAGGGGCTTTCCGGTCATTGCCGCACAAAGCGTCTCCATCTGGGACAGCAGATCCTCTCCGTAGGGAGAACGAAACACCATCACACTCTGTCCCGCTGCCGAATCCCATTTCAGGTGTCCGTTGACACTGTCCTGACGGAGAGCTGTGGCGAATCTCTTTTCATCGTATTCACAGTATTGATAGGTCATCGTCATCGTCCTCCTGTCCCTGGTAGATGTTTTCGGTGTTCACCTCATAGATCACCATGGCCTCGGCCCGGTCGCTGCTGCCGGTCTGGTAATACCAGGTATTTTCAGGAAGCGAACCGATAAGGAACTGATGAAGAGAGGTGTCATGCTGAAGCAGAATCGCCGACAGCAGGGGCGTTCCCATCCAGAAGGCCGCCGGTAGGTAAAGCCGGACATTGTCTCCGGTGAGCTTATCCCGCAGATAAATCTGAGCAGCCTGACCATCGTCTCCGTGAATTTCCCGAAGGCGGTAAGCCAGCTCCTCCTCAAAGGGCGCGTAGTAGATCTCGTCTCCATCCACCAGCTCATCGATGATCCGGTGAAGGAACTGCTCCAGTTCCTGCTGGGTGTGAATCCGCCGCAGCTCGTCCACCCACTTCTTTCCCTTACTGTCAAAGTCATGGTTCATTTTGCGGGTATAGAACTCACTGATACTGTCATCCGCCAGGGGAATGACCTTCTGCCAGGTTTCCACCAGGTCCTGCCAGGCAGACAGGAACGCGCCTGCTTCTTTTGCCATCTCCCCAATCAGTCCAAGGAAGAAATTCTGGATAACGGGATGGGCCGACAGCGCCTTTCCCAGCCAGCGGCGGCCATCCACCAGCACCGGCAGATCGCCTGGTTCACTGGGAGCCTGGACGATCATCGAGTGGATCAGTTCCTGCCGTCCATCCAGTGCAGCCAGTTCACTGGTATTGAATTGAGAAAAGAGCCAGTCCCGGTAAGCCCGCCGCCAGCCGGGAGTCCACTGCTCCATACCGGATGCAGTCTCCCGAACCATCTGCCACAGATATTCCTTCCAGCAGCCCAGAGTCAGGTCGTTGAAGGCCTGGCCGGTGGTCTGTTCACTTACTGCCATTTCCTCCGCCCGGCGGCGGGGGAACCGGCTCAGCCGGTCGGCAGAAAGTTTTTCCATCAGCGTCTCCCCGTAGCTATCCAGCAGCTGGAAGGCGCCTTCATTGGTAAGTCCCAGCCGGCCAGCTGCTCCCTCTTCCTGAAGAGGCTTGGGCAGCGCATTGGCATGAAGTTCGTCTCCTAACCGGATAATAAGACAGCGCAGCACGGCCTGAGCAATTTGCTCCACTGGCTTTTCTTCCCGGGCATAGGCCACGGCCTTGAAGCCGGGAGACCGGAGGGAAACGGTGCGGGGAAGCCCCTGATTGGACAGGAGCATCAGGTTAGCCGCAATGTGCCAGCCCTCCTTCCAGTCGGACAGCAGAGTGCCATCCTTCAGCTGGCTGCTGATGAGGTAAACCGCAGGCAGCATGTCGGCCAGCTCCGCCAGCCGGCTGCGGATGCCGGCTGCCACCGGCTGATGGACAAAGTCCTCCTGAAGCAGCATAGTCAGCACGGGCAGCTGAGGCGCCGCCAACGCTTTTTTCATCTTCTTGATGACCCGCAGCCAGTTGTCCAGTTCGCTGGGCTCCTTAAAATCCGTGGTGTCCAGCAGATAATAAACCAATAGACTGCTTTTCTGGGCAAAATGAGCTTCCGAGCTAAAACAAACCGTGACCATCCGGCGGAGATCATCTCCGGTAAGCGCTTGCCGGCTGCCGTCCGGTCCCAGACTGGTAATGGCAATCTCTTCTCCATCCGGCCGGACCGAGAGAAACAGCAGCTCCTCCTCATAGGCCGGCCATACCCGGAACAGATGACGGGACAGCTCCTCATGAGCCTTATCCGCATTACCCAGATACACCACAGCCATCGGGTATTCCGGTACCGACATGGTACTTCCCGGGAGGAAGTGCCGGCGGCGGCGGACTCTGGCTGCAAAGTAGCTGATCAAATCCTTTACACTGAAATCTGTCATTTTCCTTCTCCTTCCCCACTATCCAGAACAAGCCAGAAACAGGGGCTGCAATACAGCCCCTGTTTCCTCAGATCTTGAATTCTCCGCAGAACAGGTCAAAGCGCTGCTTCAGCTTGGTCAGGAAGGCGGTAATTTCGGCAGTTTCAGGAAAATCGCCGGCCCGCTGGATCCAGCTCTGGATCTGCTCCACCGACAGCTCATCCTTCAGGCGGGCACCGTTTTCTTTGAGAATGGGCGCGTTGGTGTTATAAATGTCATCTACCTGACGGGTCATCTGCTTCTGGTCCTCCTCGGACATGGCCTGAGCCGAGAGGAAGGCCTGATAGACCGGAATTGAAGCAAAGGGGAACTCCTCTCCCCGTTTGGAGAGATAGATCTCGGTACTGATACCAGATACCTGTTTGATAAAAATGGCCACCCGTCCCTCCAGATGGATGACATCGGTGAAGACGGCGTCAAAGAAGGCATCCTGGAGTCGAGCACCTTTCCCCAACTGGTAGATGGTATTTTTCAGCTGCTGAATCTCCTCCTGTACCTGGCCTTCCAGCTGCTTCTGAAGGTCCAGCCGGACTTCCAGCTCGGCGATCCGGGCCGGTGCCTGATAGAGATAATCCAGCATGATGATATCGCGGGCTTCCTGGGTGGGAACATATCCGTCACAAAGAAGCTTCTGCTCGGTGGGGAGCATGGGCAGGGTGCTGCCTGCCACCTCCTCCAGCTGCTTCAGCACCTTCTCAGCCTCGGGCAGGCCTGCGGCATTCTTAAGGCCCTGCCGCAGAGTAGCGGCATCCTCCAGCAGCTTCTGGACAGCGGCGGTATCCTGCTCATACAGCTGTCCCTCATCTCCGATCAGTCCGGCCGCTCTGGCCTGTTCAAAGACGCTCCGGACCCGTTTGACCATCTTCGTCAGCTTGTCGGGCAACGTGGCAGGTAACAGGCAGAGGGGGGTGAGGGTGGGCAGATCCTGCCAATTGCCGAAGGGCATCTTCTCGGTTCCCTTGCCCTCATAGTAATGACGGCCAGCCTCCGGAATGGAATAGGCATCCCGCTCATAGGTCTCACATTTCTGGTAAGCGGCAAGCGGCAGGGCACAGGCGGTGCGCATCACATAGATCCGGTCGGTGAGCTGGCTGGGTTTGATATCCCAAGCCAGAGGAGCGGCAGCATTTTCTGCCGCCATCCGCACCGGTGCAGCCTCAGCAGGCACAGAGACCTGCTTCAGCTCGGAAACCTGGCTCCATATGTGTCCATTAAGGTAGAACAAAGGCTGGGCCCGGTTGTCCAGGGGCAGCATCCAGTCATCATAGATTTTCTGGGTCAGAACATCCACATTGTCGGTATGGTACTTAATGGACAGATAGCTGGTAATGGTGCGGCTGGCAAACTCTGAGAAGGTATCCTTTACCAGGAACCGGGTCACCAGCTTGGTGATCTTTCTTTCATCCTCCTGAAGCCATTGATCGCTGTTTTGCAGCAGCATTTCCATGAACTCCTGCATCTTGTTCCGAAGATTCATTTCCTCCACAGCCCGATCCAGCATGGGTCGCAGATCATCAATGGACATCATGGGCGTGCCAAAGTGAGTGGTTTTCAACTGCTGCTTACCGACGAGCAGCGTGTAATTTTCCTTAAAGGAGTTCATCAGTGTCTCCACTACCCGGGCCAGCCGGACATAATAGCCGGCCGCCAGTTCCTCCAGCTGACGGCGGAGGTTGCGGAGCATCTTATCCATGGCATCGTAAACACCCATCATCCGGTCATGCTGTTCCAAAGCCTTCAGGTAAAACTCATAGGCGCCGAATGCCCTGCCGGGATTGGAGAAAAGGCCGGTGGCGCCGTCAAAGGCGGCCTTGGCATTTTCATAGTCGGTGTGACGGAGATTATGCTGGGCGGCCTCCTGACTCTGGCGCTCGGTGTTCTCCTTGATCAGGCCGTCTATAATATTCAGCAGATTGTGGCTCTGTGCAGCATTAAGGGTCTGCCAGGCGTAGCTGGGACCCCGGTCCAAATCCACGACAGCATCATTCAGCTGACGGCAGATCTTGGCCACAATGGATTCCTGATTGCCCAGTTCCAGCAGGCTCTTCTGGTTGCTGGTGATCTGGCCCAGCTTGTTGGCGGTCTGGTCGGTGTAGTGCTGGACAAAACGGCTGTTGCCGTTCTCCCGAACATATTTCCAGCCGTCGGGATAGGGGGTATAACCGTCGTCCGCCCGCTCAGTAAGCTTGATGAGCAGGGCCTGGTAAAGATCTGTGACACTCTGACCACCGATGGCGTTGCAGGCGATCTTTTCCACCTCCTGCCGGGTGGGAATCCGTCCCTCCAGCGCTTGGCTCCACAGGCCAAAGAGCCGGGAAGCCAGGTAGGTATTGATCTCCCGCAGGGGAATGGTGGCGCAGGAGGCACCCAGAACACAGTAGGCCAGGTTACCGCCGAAGGTCTTCTCTCCGTTGGCGGCGTTGACCTTGGCGCGGAAATTGGCCATCTGGGACAGAACGCCGAAGTCGGCAGAGGATTGGGTGAGGAAGTCCATCAGGTATTCCGCCGTCACCTGCATACAGTATTCGTAAGCATTGGGAATGGAATCCCCCATCTGGTTCGTGGCACAGATCAGGTGGGCCATGTCCACCGGCGGCTCCCGCCATTCAATGGGTGTATGACCGCCGTAAATCTGGGTGAACCGTCCGCCGTTGAACTGGAGCTGCATGCAGTAGTCCAACTCCTGCATGGCGGCAAAGCCGTTGCGGGGAATGTACTGACGGGTACGGGTATCGGTGGCAGACACTTTGGCCAGGTTCACATCCGGCAGGAAGAAGTAGCCGAAAATGGTCACGCCGCCAATCTCTGCTGCCAGGGATTTGAGCATATAGCAGACATCCAGAAAGCAGCCGGAGCCGGTGCCGCCGCTGAGGCCGGTGAAGACATGGACGTGAACCGAGTTGATGGCCGGTTCCATCTTGCCGGCATCATATTCCTTGGCCAGATTGATCTCCTGAAGAATCCGGGCTTTGAAGTCAATGGAGCGGTCCATCATCATGAACCGGCCCACCTGCCGCACACCACCAGCGCCCGCCTCACCCAGGTCGGGAATGGGAATGTCGTTCCACCGCAGCCAGGTAATGTCATCCCGACGGGAAAGGGTAGCTTCATTCTGTAAGGCATCCTTGAGCCGGTTGTTGGAGATGTCGAAAAATTCGGTATCATCCAGGACCAGCAGCTGATCTGCCTTTTTGTCCTCGTTGGTGCTGACAGCGCCTGCCACCTTGCGACCGGTGCTGGTGGGGTCGGTGTCCACTCCCAGAAACCGAATATGCTTATAGGTAGGCGTCACCGCTTCGGGATCATCCGGAAGCAGCCGTTCATAGACACTGGTTTTAATGGTACGGATGCACTGGATACCGGTACCGCCCAGGCCGATGAGCACCGTGGCGATGCCCGGCATCTGATGGGCCTGCTGTACCGCTGAGACGATACCGCCGCCAGCTGAAAGCAGCAATCTGGAATAAACTGCCATAAAAAGTCCTCCTTCAGGATTACAGATAGGTGCCATTCCTGGCCTCTTTGGTATCATAAATCTGTCAGCCGCCCAAAAATCGCAGCAATCTGCAAAAAAAATTTAAAAGGCAGCAAATCTGGAGCGGACAGCATCAGCTGTCCACCCCGGATTCCATCAATCAGTCCGTTTATCTCTTTTTTGACACGCTGCCTTGCGGCCGGTGTTGGTGGGGTCGATGTCCACTCCCAGAAACCGGATATGCTTATAAGTAGAAGTCTCCGATTCGGGATTGTCCGGATGCAGCCGGTTATAAGCTCGGACACCGGTGCCGCCCAGGCTGATGAGTACAGTCGCAACTCCCGGCGTCTGGTGGACCTGCTGTACTTCTGAGCCGATACCGCCGCCGGTCGAAAGCGGCAATCTGGAATAAACCGCCATAAAAAGTCCTCCTTCAGGATCACAATAGGTGCTATTCCTGGTCTCTTTGCTCCTATCAATCTGTCAGCCGTCCAAAAATCGCAGTCATCTGCAATGCAGCAAATCCGAAGCGAACTGCCTCAGCTGGCCCCCCGGATTCCATTAATCAGCCCGTTTGTCTCTTATTTGGAGTTCTTCCTCTACCCATTGCTGCAAAGCCGGCGCCTGCCAGAAACTGTCCAGCAGGATCTGCTCCTGCGCTTCAGGTACACCTCTGCCATCCAGTATCGTACGGGTACCGGTCAAACGGCCGTCCGGCTGGATGATGCCCTGGCTTCTCCCCTCCTGAAAAAGCTCGGTCACCCGCCGGATCTCTTCTTCCAGCAATTTCTTCATATCGCCAGACAACCTGCTGAGGGGCGTAAGAGGCGGCAGCTTCCGCCAGTCGTTGAAAGGCTCCTCGTAAAGGTGACACCCCATATACTGCTGTCTTTGAAATGGTCTTTCATCCAGACTGCAGACATTCGCCAGTGAAACAACAGACAGCGGTCCGTCAGGCGATGCGCTGCACAGCGGGTACAGCCAGGAAGCAAAGCCCTGACTGAAAAATGTCGGAAAAGATTCCTGTATACAGGTAATTACCCATTGAAACACGCTGTCTGGACAGCTGGTATCCCTTGACATCAGCCCTGCGATGAACGTTTGCCACAGTTTCTTTTGGTCTGCCTGCTCCACCGCCTGCTCCAGCTGCGGACACAGCTGATCCATCACATGCCACTGAGCAGGCAGCAGATACCTGGGGTTGATGCAGCGCAGCAGAAGCCGGTTCTCTTCAAAGGTTTTCCTCAGCTGTTCCGTCATTCTGGACAGTTTTCTGTAACGTTCCCCTTCTTCCATCAACTGGCTTCTGAAATGTGAAAGCAGCCTGTTCATGACCTCATAGGCGCCCATACAGTAAGCGTGCCACTCCAGCGCACGCAGGAAAAACTCATATTCTGCAAACGCTTTGCTGGGAAGGGAGAAAAGGCCGGTGGCACCGTCAAAGACAGATCTGGCCTTTTCATACTCCATGTGACGGAGGTTATGCTGGGCGGCGTTCTGGCTCTGCCGTTCGGTATTCTCCAGAATCAGGCGGTCCACAACAGTCAGCAGATTGTAACCATGACATATCTCCAAAGTCTGCCAGACGTACTCAGGGCCCTGGTCCAGATCCATGACGGCATTGTCCAGCTGATGACAGATTCTGGCGATGAGGGAATCCGGATTGCCAGGATCCAGCAGGCTCTCCTGATTTCTGGTGATCCGGCTCAGCTTGTTGGCAGTCTGATCTTTGTAGTGCTGGAGAAAATGGCTGCTGCCGTTTTTCCGAACATCTTTCCAGCTGTCAGGATAAGGAATATAGCCGTCATCCGCTCCCTCGGTAAGCCGGAAATACAACGTCTGGTAAAGATCACCGATATGCTGGCTACCGAAGGCCCTACAGATAAGCTGTTCCACGTCCTGTTTGGCAGGGAGGTGAGACAACAGAGGGTTCCATTTCTCAAAAAGCAGCGCTGCCAGATTGGTCTGTACCTCCCGTAACGGCGCCATGGCAGCATTGCTCTGAAGCAGGCCATAAACCGGACGGCTGCCATCTGTTCTGTTCTGCCAGGCCTGTCCGGCTCTCTGCTGAAAATCGGCAATTCTCCCTGCAAAGCCAGGATAAAGCAGTTGTCCCATCAGGTATTGCATGAGGTTTTCCATGGCTTTTCGATACCCCCGATAGGGATCCTGCTCAGGCAATCCCACCAGACAGGCCAAATCCACCGGCGGTCTGTCCCAGGGCACAGACATTCCATTTTTATAAACCTGGGTAAAGCTGCTGCCATTCTCAGGAAGATTCATACAGTAATCCAACTCCCGAAGAGCAGCATAGCTGTTTATGGAGACAAACCGGAAACTGGATACATCGCTATTCGGAATTCGGGAGAGAATCGTTTCGGGCAAAAAGAACCAGCCACAAAGAAACACTCTTTCCATTCCATACATCTCCACCAGCTTCCGAAGCAGATAGCAGAGATCCAGAAAGCAACCAGAACCAGCAAGGCCACTCATACTGGTAATGACATGGACAAAAATGGGAAGCTGCGGCGCTCTGCTTCGAAGCTTCTGCAACTGATCCAGAAGGCGGTCAGACAGCTCCTGCCAATGTTCCATCAGAAAAAAGCGGCTATGCTGCCGGCAAACAGGCCTGCCAGTCTCCAGATCGGGAATCTCATTCCACTGCAGCCAGGCGAGATCCGTCCTGTCACGCAGGTGAGGCCCCAAATTGCCGGGATAACGAAGCCAGAGAAACTCTTGCTCTTCCAGGGGCAACAGGAATTCACCTGTTGTTCTGCTGTAATCGTTGGTATCGATTCCAAACAGAGAAAAAGGAGCTTCTGCCAGTTCTGACAAAGCCAGCCATTCCCGGGCCCGAGTCTTCAGGGTGCGCAGACACTCGAGGCCGGTGCCGCCCAGTCCAAGGAACAGATGCAATCCATCCTCCGCTGGTTTCATGGTTCCGGCGGTGAGACCGCCTCCCTTTGTCAGGCGCAATGCGTCATATCCGTCCATTTTCTTTGCTCCTTTCCTGAAAATCCAAAAATCAGTCCATACAGCAAGCCTGCCGCCGGGCATCCGCATCAGCCGGCTCATAAAGAATCTCGTAGCTGTCGGCATCGGGATCGTCATAAAGCCGATCGTCCAGCAGCTGTCCCAGCCGGGCCTTGAGCCAACGGGCGCCCAATCCCTTGCCCACAGCCGCCCGGGCCAGCATAATCAGCACATCCGGTGCGATCCGGAGCCGGATATGCAGCTGTTCTTCCAGCCGGGTCACTTCCTGCTTGCCGATCTGGACCAGATCTCGGATGGAAAGGAGATCCATACAAACGATCCGGTCCAGCCATCCGGCCAGCTCGGCTCTCATACCGTAATCGATCAGATCTTCCGTGGTTAGCTCTGTGACACTGTTTTGAGAAAATTCCGGATTACGCCCAAAGCCTATACAACTGCTGTCTTTCCTTTTTTGCTCGGTGAGCCGGGCAAAGGCACCCAGCATCACCACTGATACCCGGGCGCAGCTGATGGTCATACTGGACTGACTGTCTTCACTGCCAAAAAAGAGGGTATCATGATCGCACATCCGCAGCAGCTGGTTCTGCATCAGATCGCTGTAATTGGTGCCGTTGGCGCCGTGCATGGGCTCCAGCAGCTTGTCACATTCGTCCAACACCAGAATGATCCGCTCCCGCTGGTCTGCATTCAGGCTGCGAAAGATGGTGGAAATCTTGTTGCCGCCCCGCCAGCCTTCGGCTGACAGGACACTGGCATCCTGAATGATGATGTTCTGGCTGCCATATTCCTGCTGAAGAGCGCGCCAGATCTGGGTCTTTCCGCTGCCGGTAGGACCTGCAAACAGAGAAACGGAAGGACGCCCTTCATAGTGGTTGTAGACAATCATGGCAGCTGCCCGGACAGCGGCATCCTGACCGATGATGCCGTCATCGGTGTGTATCCAGTTTTCAATATCCCGGGGGATCAGTTATCCAATCCGCGTTTGTAAAAAAAATGAACTGTCACGAATACTCATAGACTCGATCATTTCCTGATTCATGTAATAGGCTCCTTTCCCGGATGTGTTGAAATGTGTACAGAGCGTTCTCTCGAGGAGCGGGTTCAGCAGCTGCTGTCGGTCCGGGCCAGAAGTTCTCCCAGGGCTTCCCGGCTGCCGCCCACAGGCTGCCATTTTTCGGACGAATCCCGCAGCCAGCAGCCATCCAGCAGCGGCCGGTTATCCAGCTGGTGGTCCACCTGGTCGGCGGCGGGAAGGTTGACACAGTAGGCCAGCTCCTGGACGCTGCGGCGGCTGTTGGTCTCCAGCTGCTTCACCACCAGATTGGGCCAGCCAGAGGTCAGACCAGGCATCGTCAGACAGCATCGGAGGGTCACACCCGCCATGTCAGCGGTGACATGGCGCACCAGATAGGCCATGGACAACAGACAGCCTGAGCCGGTACCACCTCCCATGCCAGCTGTCAGCCAGATGTCCAACGGCTTTTGTAGCTGCATCAGAGGGGTGATCCAGCGGGTAAGGGCTTCCAACTGCTCCATCATCCAGAGATGAGCCAGCCGCCGGTCACCAGCGGCGCCTGCTCCGGTAATACCGCCAGGCAGGGTGCCCTTCAGCAGGAAGACATTTCTTCCCGGCTGGACAGCGCAGCTGTCGCTGTCCATTGCGCTGACCGTCACCGGCTGCTGAACCATGCGGCCCAGCGCCTCTGCCAGCTCTTCTGCCAGCCGGATGCCGGCGCCCCCCATCCCCAATACCAGCTGGGTATGATCCGCTTCCACACCGGATTTCTGAAGTGTTTCTTCCAATAAGGCCTGATTCTTTTCAGTCATCATACATTGTCATCCTTTCCAGGCAAAGGGAGTATCCCAAAATTGATCTGTTGTATTGTTTAACAAAGAAAGGGGGATTTTTTCGCATGGATGGTTTACCGAGTAGCGTTTCAGAGGAAGCAAAAACCTCCCGAAACCGGGAGGTTTTTCTGCTGTTACCGACGAATTTTAGGGGGTTTCGGAGGCTTGGGCGGTTTCACCTTGGGAGCCTTCGGTGCCTTGATGCTGGCAGCGGAAGCCGCCTTACGGCTGACAAACAAAATGGAGAGCATCTTTCCATCCTGGTTCGGTAGGGTAACCGCAGTCTGCTGGCCGCTCTCGATCCGCACCTTTTTGGAAATCACGCCGCCACTGGATACCGGCTGATCGGTTATGAGGAAGATATGCCGCTGGCCAGTGGCCTGGAAGTAACACTTTCCATAGTGGAAACCGGTCTGCAGCAGGTCAAACTGACTGAGACGGCAGCGGCCCCGGGCAGGAGAACGGGAATCCGTTTTGGTGGCGCCGTCCGCCATGGAGGTGACCTGAATGGTGCCGTAAAACCGTTTGGTCAAGGCCAGATAAAGTCCTACACCCATTCCGGCTGCCACCAGCAGCGCAATAATACCCAGTCCCAGCAGGGTCAACAGACCAATATTTCGGGTGAGTACCACCAGCTCCACCTGAGCAGTCTGACCGGTGGACGAAACGGCTTCAATGGTATAGGAACCTTTGGAAAGGCTGAAGCCGTCCTGGGTCAGAAGGGTGCCTTCCAGCCGGTAGTCCTTTCCCTCCAGGAAGGAGGTGGAGAGAATGGAAATCTGAGGAGTCTCCTCTGCCACAAACAGCTCCTTCAGGTCCAGTGTCAGCAGTCCTCCCTTGAAGGGCCACAGATTAACCACCTTTTCCACCCGTTCTTCAGGAGCAGAAACACTGCTGACAGGAGGTTCGGCAGCAGCAGAAACGGTCAGAGATACCGGATCGCTGACCCGCTCCAGATAATAGCCAGTTACCCGCACCTGATACTGATAAACGCCCTCGCTCAGCGGAACTGAGACAGAAAAGCCGCCGTTCTGAACCGGCATGGTATGGGTGGAGACCACCTGTCCGCCGCTGAGCAGTTCCAGCTGGGCAGTGTAGCCGGTATACTGCCGGTCAGTGGAAGCAACCTCGTCACCTGAAGCCAGCTGCGCCTTTACAGTGAGCTGGGTGTCCGGAGGAAGCTGAGATTCAGCAGGATCTGCCTGAGTCAGCACAGACAGATTGGTGTTGTAAACCATATTCACCCGGATCTCATCACCGGGGACGCCAGTCGTCACCAGCGTCCAGTCTCCCGGCTCCACATCCAGGATTTTTACCAGGGAAAAGCTGCGGCCGCTGGTTACCTGAAGGCCGGTATCGCAGGGCGTGCCATCGGGCCGAATGGGGGTAATGGAGGTCGTCTGTCCATTGATGACGATGTTGACCTCTTCTACACCGATACCCGGTACCTGGAAGGGCGTCTCAATACGGCCGCTTTCAGGGAAGACATCCTCCACCAACGGAATGGTGGAAGTGCCATAAATCAGGGTGTAGAAGGTGCTGAGCACGTCCTTCAGGTCCTCGGGACGGGCAACCTCCTGAAAGACGCCGCCGGTAGCAGAGGAAATCTGCTGCATTTCGGTGACATCAGCGCTGCCGTCCACATTGAGACAGACGGTATAGATTTCTGTACCATTGTCCCGGGCAGTCTGGATGGCTTCAGCTTTCAGATTCAGCGCTTCCTCCAGGGCTTCATCGGTTTCCATGGCGGTGTTGCCGTCACTCAGGAGAATGATGACCGACGGCAGAGAAGGATCTCCTCCCTCAGCCAGCATTTCCTCAGCAGCAGTCAGGCCAGCACCGATATTGGTATAGCTGACAAAGCCGCTGTTATAAAAAAACTGATTGACCGCATCCTTGTCTTCCTGGCTGTCGATGGCTACCGGGGGCAGGGATTCAGCGGCATATCCGCCAAAAATGATACCGCCTACCACGTTTCCTTCCTCTGTGAGCAGTCCCATAAACTGTTCCACAGCATCCATCCGAAGCCGGTCTGCGTCACTGTCTTCCATGGAATAACTCGCATCCATGACCACTACCACATTATGCCGGTTCTGGGAATCGGCAGCCTCAACCGGCAGCCCATAGAACGCTGTCAGTACCACACTGCACAGCAGGGACAGAGAAAGCACCATACCCATAAAGGACAAGCCTTTGCTCTTTTTCATAGGGATTCTCCTTTCATAACCCGCGAAACAACTCCGCAGCTTCTGGTTGAGAAAACCGCTTTTCCAGCTATTTTTCGCAGAGAAGGTCATAAAAATTCCATTTTTTTAAACGAAATATTCGCTTTGTTTTCTTCCTTTCTCCAAAAAAAATCGCCCCACTTCCAGACAACGGGTCGGAAATGGGGCGTCAGCCTGATGAAAAAGCCAAAAACGCAGGAAATCTCATGCGGCAATTGCCGCTTGGCAGTTGCCGCTTTCCATCAGGCTGAAGAGGGGCAGAAGAAGCTTCTGCAAAAAAGGAGAAATGCCAGGAAATAACTTCCTGATGCTTTGTTAACCCTGCTCCCTTTCCTTTTTCGCAAAAAGAATCACCCCGCTTCCGGAAAATACACCGGAAACGGGGCGTTCGTCGGGTGAAAGAGCCAAACAATGCAGAGAAGTCTTTTCCGGCTTGCGCCGCTTTCCGCCAAACTGAGAGAAGGAGAATGCATGTGCCTTGTTAACCCCGCCTCCTGCGCTTTTTCGCAAAAAGAAGCGCCCCGCTTCCGGGCAACAAACCAGAAGCGGAGCAAGAATCCTGGAAGAGCCAAACAATGCAGGAGGTCTTTTGCAGCTTACGCCGCCTTCCAGGGAACTGAAGAAGGAGGGACAGAAGAAATCTTCTGCCATAGAAAGGAGGTATACCAGGAAAAAGTTCCTGATGCCTTGTTAACCTCACTTCTTTTCCTTTTTCGCAAAAAGAAGCACCCCGCTTCCGGGCAACAAACCAGAAGCGGGGCCAATGTCCTGAAAGAGCCAGAAATGCAGGAGGTCTTTTGCAGCTTACGCCGCCTTTCAGGGAACTTTAGGAGGTAGGACAGAAGAAATCTTCTGTCAAAGAAAGGAGGAAACTATCAGGAAGAAGTTCCTGATGTCTTGTTAACCCTACTTCTTTTCCTTTTTCGCAAAAAAATTGCCCCACTTTTGAAAAGCGGGGCAAACTACGGAACAAACTCCATGCTTCCTGTACAGCCGGCCAGCCGGAAGGAGCCATAAAATGCAGGAGGTTTGGGTGGCGGCGACGCCGCACCCTTCCGCTGGGGCTGCCAAAAGAAGGACATTGCCACAGGATCTACATCCTGCAGACGAAAGGAGGGAATGGCAGCAGAGAAAACTCCCTGCTGCATCCTTATTGTACCACAAATAGATGTATTTGGTAACCACAAAACCAAAATACTTTTTTCCGTCAGCTGTACAGGGCTTCTCCATCGGGCATGGCGGCTCTTTTGCGCATCAACGGCCCGAAAATCAACAGGAAAGTCGTGGTGGAAGAAATGCCAGAGATAAAGTCTGCAATAGGCTCTGCAAAGAAGGCGCTGCGGGCACCAAACCAGATCGGCAGCACCAGTGTCAGCACAAACAGCACGCCCTTTCTGAAAAGGGACAGGGAAACTGCTGCTTTGGGGACACCCAGAGCGGTCAGTCCATCCACCAGGGTATACTGGAAGGCCATGGGAATGACACAGGCGGTATAGACTCGGATCCCCCAGGCCGACAGAGAAAGAATCTCAGCATCTCCAGTAAAGATCCGGGCAAAAGCACCGGGCACCAGCTGGGAGAAGGTGAACATGATGACAGCGAAAATCACGGCCATGGTCAGGATGGTCTTCTCTCCCTGACGGATGCGGTCAATTTTCTTGGCGCCGTAGTTGTAGCTGAGGATGGGCTGGGTGCCGCCGGTAATTCCGATCATCGGCATGGAGATGAGCTGCATATAGCTCATGACCACGGTGGCACAGGTAACCAGCATATCGCCTTCTTT